>JAJYZQ010000042.1 GCA_021799835.1 bacterium
GCGCCATAATCTCCTGCCCCACCATACCATTGATAGTGGTAATGGCTTGCTCTATCCATTTATTCCCTTCGGTGTGTTCAGCGCGTGCGGACTCAATGATCGCATAGATCTGATTTGCGACCATATCCCATACCTGTTTTTTTAACGGGTTCACAATGTCTTCAATGTCCTCTTCGGTTGCTTCCTGCCCCGCTTCGCTTTGAGTGGCTTCAAGAATCGCGTTCCGCATCGCATAGATCTTTTCGCGCTGCTTGGCGATAACCTCATCGTACTCCAGCACATATTTGCGCGTATCAAAATTATATCCTTCTATTTTTGTCTGCGCTGTTTCAATGGCTTTGGATACAATCCGGCTGCGGATCGGCTCGTCCTCGGGAAAATTGAAGCGCGTCATAATACTCTGCAGATTGTCTCCGCCAAACACGCGCATCAATTCATCTTCCAAAGACACATAAAAGATGCTGGATCCACGGTCGCCTTGGCGTCCTGCGCGTCCGCGCAACTGATTGTCAATGCGCCGCGCCTCGTGGCGTTCTGTGCCAATCACCGCAAGGCCTCCTGCTTCTTTGACCAGCTTTTCCTGATGCGGATCAGTGGGCTTGCCGCCGAGCACAATGTCTACGCCACGACCAGCCATATTGGTAGCCAGGGTTACGGCGCCGCTTTTCCCCGCCTGCGCGATGAATTCTGCTTCTTTCTCGTGATTCTTTGCATTCAAGATATTATGCGGCACACCTGCTGCCTTAAAGAGCGACGAAAGATATTCGTTCTTTTCTATAGAAACTGTGCCAACGAGAACTGGGCGCCCGGTCTTATGCAGTTCTTTCACTTCATTGACGATTGCGCGGAACTTCGCCCGCTCATTTTTATATACGCGATCTGCCTCATCCTGCCGAATGAGCGGCTTATTGGTGGGAATGGAAACCACCTCCAAGCCATACACTTTGAAAAATTCTTCGGCGCTAGTTGAAGCCGTACCGGTCATACCGGATAACTTTTTATAGAGGCGAAAATAGTTCTGGAACGTGATGGTCGCGAGCGTTTTGGATTCTTGCTGCACTGACACGTGTTCCTTTGCTTCCAATGCTTGGTGCAACCCTTCGGAATATCTCCTGCCGGGCATCAAGCGCCCAGTAAATTCATCCACGATAACCACCTCGTTATCTTTGACGATATAGTGCTTGTCACGGATGAAGAGCGCTTCGGCGCGCACTGCTTGCTCCAGATGATGCAGGAGCCGGACATTTTCCACCGCGTACATACTGGAAAGGTTCAGCGTTTTTTCCACCTTGTCCATACCAGCGTCAGTGATCGCGATCGTCCGCTTCTTTTCATCCACGGTATAATCCTCTTCGCGCTTCAATGACGCGGCGATCCACGAAAATTCTTGATAGAGTTTCGTAGAATCTTCAAAAGGTGCCGAGATAATAAGCGGCGTACGCGCCTCGTCAATAAGAATGCTGTCTATTTCATCCACGATGACATAGCTCAATAGGCTCGTGCCGTCGGGATTTTTGCGCTGCACTGCTTCCCGCAGATCATAGATCAAATTATCTTTCAAATAATCAAAGCCATATTCATTGTTGGTGCCGTACACGATGTCTGCCTGATACGCTTCTTTGCGAGAAATGGGGCGAAGGAATTCATAAAATACCTTGAACGATCCTAATGTGCCCAGCTCTGCTGTTATGTTCTGCGCATCCTCATGCTCTTTTTCTTCTTGCTCTTGAGCATACTGCGAATCATATATATAGGAAGACTCATGATTCAAGCATGCTACAGAAAGCCCGAGAGCGGCATATATTTGCCCCATCCATACGGCATCGCGGCGCGCCAAATAATCATTGACCGTGACAATGTGGACGCCTTCCCCAAACAGCGCATTGAAGTATGCCGGCAACGTTGCTGAGAGCGTTTTTCCTTCACCGGTGTACATTTCTGCGATCTTGCCGTCGCTCAATGCCATGCCGCCGATCAGCTGCACGTCAAAATGCCGCTGCCGCAAGGTGCGCTTCGCCGCTTCACGCGCCACTGCAAATGCTTCCATCCGCAGATGGTCGGGAGATTCTCCTTTGCTGAGGCGATCTTTCAATGCAGCGGTTTTTGCGCGCAATTCTTCATCGGAAAGCTTTTCCATTTCCGGCTCAAACGCATTGACCTCCGCGACATTCTTCCAATATTTGCTTGGGATGTTTCCTTTTTTCCGCAATAGTGTAAACGGCATATTATGGCTACAAATTTATTTTCTCATCAACCCTTTTAGTTTCCGCGCGCCGCGCAAGAACAATGAGTTCCGCTGCGCGTTATACTTCTTGACATCGCGCTGCAGCAGATCTTTCAGCTGATCAATGGCAACACGAATGTCCCAGTTCTCTGCAAATTGATATACCGCTTTTCCCGGCAGAGCGATATTCGCTTCTGCGCGGAAAACGTCTCCTTTCTGATGGTGAAACGTTGTGCGAGACAGTTTTACATCAAACGCAATTGCCGCATCATCCACTTTCTTGAGAAATTTCTCTAGCGTCTGGAGTTTCTGTTCCGCGTATTCTTTTACCGCGGGAGTTAATTCCAAGTTGCTTGATGAAATATTGATGTGCATAGGTGCGGTTGCCTTTCGGCGATTAATGGTACACTGGCCTATTGTAGCCGAAAACCGCAAAAAAACAACCCCGCCGAAAAGCGGGGTTGTTCTTCCACGACAAATTTACTTCCTCTTTTTTGTCGTCTTTTTTGCTGCTGTCTTTTTCTTAGCAGTTTTCTTTACCATTTTTTTAGCTCCCTTTTTTGCTGGTTTCTTCGCAGCAGTTTTTTTTGTTGCTTTTTTCTTTGCTGGCATAATGGATTGATTTCATTGGTCTTAAATAAAACCAACAAAAAAATCGTAACCCACAATACTCATTAACTATTCGCAGTACAACAGACGACCAGCTCCGCCACGGCGGAGTCCCCCCGCTATACCGCACCCCTTCCCGCAGTGAAGCGAGAAGATGATGCAATTTTGGGAACTGTCTCCTGCAAATACTATTGTCAAGATATTATGCGCGGGGTGTTATGCAAGAAATAGTATAAAAATATATATGCACAACCGTTTTTATCTCCCCTCGATACATTCATTATAAAAATTTTTTTGTGCAATGTAAAGATGTGGATAACAAAAGTAATTTTTAATTTCAAATTATTAAAGGTTGCGTGATGTAATTTGGCTTAAAGCTGAGAAATTCCAAATTAGAAATTAAAAACTATTTAGAATCCGGTGAACTCAACTTCTTCTTCCAAGAGAATGCCGTAGATGCTTTGCATTTTATTCTTGATGATGCCGGAAGTAATGACAATGTCTTCCGCAGATGCGCCTTTAGCGTTCACGATAAAGTTTGCATGCTTTCGGCTTACCTCCGCGCCGCCGATCTTCTTCCCGCTTAATCCCAGCTCTGCGATCAACACCGCAACCGGAATTTTATGATGCCATTTTTTCTCTACATCTTCGCGCAAGAAATTATCACGGTATAATATCCGCTCAATGGCTTGCGGGTTGTTGATATTTTTAAAGAACGAGCCGGCGTTAGGATATTCCATTGGATGAAATGTCTGACGGTACGCAATCTTTTCTTCCGTCAAACTTTTGATTTTCTCCGGATCGTCCGCAGGAGTAAGCTGCAATTCTGCCGAAAGGACAATGCCGCCCTGCTCTTTGAATATGCTGTTGCGGTAAGAGAATTTGCTATTGTCTCCGGAAAGGATTTCTACCTGATTGGTATCGGGCGCAAGCACCGCAACGCGCGTTATGGCATCCTTCATCTCGCCGCCGAATGCGCCTGCATTCCCGCGGATCGCGCCGCCCAGTGTGCCCGGCAGGCCACCCGCCCACTCTAGACCGCTCAAATTGTGCTGCACAGCGAATTCCACCAGATCCGCCATACTCGCACCGGCTTCCGCTACAATGCGATTTCCCGGCAAGAGGGAAAACTTTTTTCCCGTCACCTTGATGACCAACCCTTCATATCCTTTGTCGGAAAAGATCAGGTTTGTCCCGCCGCCCAATACGAAATACGGCACCCGTTCCTGATGCGCCCAGTCAACCAAAAACAAAAGATCCTCCACCGTATCCACTTCGCTGAAATATGCGGCGTTGCCGCCGATTTTGATGGACGTGTGATCTTTCAGAGAAATATTCGGGCGGATGAAATGGTCATGCATACGATTACGGTAAATAAATACTATTTTCTGCGATCTTCCTTTATGTGGTATGACTAAATTATACCAGCGTTGCGCACCGCAAGCAATGGTTACACTTGTATGCTGATTAATTAGGGAGCTACGCACAAAAATCTCTAAAGAGAATGAAGAAGATACAAAAAACTGCCCTTTAGTATCTGGGCAGTATTTTTTTATGCGCAGCCTACTGTTAACCTATTTCCTTTTTTTACTCCACCAAATCATCCAAAGAAACCTGAAGTGCTCGAGCTATCTTCTTTACGGTAGCAATGGTAGGATTTGCTGTTTTTCCAGATTCTACATTGATAATAGTAATGACAGTCAGGTCTGCACGCTTAGAGAGCGCATCTTGGGAGATGCCGAGGCGATGACGATATTTCCGGATATTTTGTCCGATCAGTGTAGCTGCTCTTTTTGGCATATAGGTCATCCTGAGCCTGCCTACCGGCAGGCAGGCTTGTTTCGGGATCTTAAAATATTATTGCATCCCTAATTTCATTTTCAGCCGGTCAATCTCCTGCTGCTGTATAGCTATGGTGGTGTTTTGCTGGCTAATCTCTTGTTGTTGCTTTTTAACCGCTTGCACGAGTATCGGGGTGATCTTTGAGTAATCTACCGAAAGATAGCCCTGCTGATCGGCAGACACGATTTGAGGCACTATCTTTTGTACATCTTGAGCGATGAATCCGATAGAGGGTTGATTGTCTTTGATCCAGTTGAAGGTAACGCCCTGGAGAGAGAGAACGTCTTGTAAGGCGGTAGTGGGAGGAATGGGATTGATA
>JAJYZQ010000043.1 GCA_021799835.1 bacterium
GTAGATGCTATCCCTACGGGATCGTTATCGCTGGATATGGCGCTCGGCATTGGCGGCGTGCCAAAAGGCAGGATCATTGAACTCTTTGGCCCGGAAAGCTCCGGCAAGACCACGCTTGCGCTCCATGTTGTTGCGGAGGCGCAAAAGCGCAAGGGGCTTGCGGCATTTGTGGATGCGGAACATGCGCTTGATCCGGAATATGCAAAGCGCATCGGCGTAGATGTAAACAATCTTTTAATCTCTCAGCCGGATACGGGAGAACAGGCGCTTGAGATCGTAGAAACGCTGGTAAAATCTGGCGCGGTGGATGTGATCGTCGTAGACTCTGTAGCGGCGCTTACTCCACGGGCAGAAATAGAGGGGGAGATGGGCAGCCAGCATATAGGATTACAGGCGCGATTGATGAGCCAAGCGCTGCGCAAACTGACTGCGCTTTCTGCGCGTATGGGCACTACTATTATTTTTATCAATCAGATTCGTATGCAGGTGGGCATTATGTTCGGCAATCCTGAAGTAACGCCGGGCGGCAAGGCATTGAAATTCTTTTCATCGGTGCGCATAGAAATACGCCGCATTGCGCAGATCAAAAAAGGCGACGATATTGTCGGTAACCGCGTGCGTGCAAAGGTGGTAAAGAACAAAGTCGCTGCGCCGTTTAAGACCGCGGAATTTGACATTATGTATAATGAAGGCATTGCGCGGTATAGCGATCTTATCAATGCCGCTCTTAAATATGATATCGTTAAAAAAGTCGGCTCATGGTATTCCTATGGCGAGGAAAAAATCGGCCAGGGCATGGATACTGCACGCCAATTCCTCAAAGAAAACGATCCAATAGCAAAAGCCATTGCAGAGCGCGTAAAGGAAGCATTCAATGCCGCCGCCGCTGCAGCAACGGAAGCTGCAACAACGGTCACGGCAAATGCGCGGGCTGCAAGGAAAAAATAATCTATGAACCAAGAACTGCTGGATTATATTGAACGGGAGCTTGCCGCAGGTAGAAGGCGCGACCATATCACACGTATATTGGAAGAGGCGGGGTGGCATCGGCGCGATATTGATGCGGCATTCAGTCATTTGCACGGCTCATCCGAGCTACCTGCACCGCAGTACCGCAACGCACATCGCCGAAAACCTTCAGCTGCTGTTCACCATCTTCCGGATGAAGTTTGCTCCGGAGAGCGAGATCGCGTATTCATAGGGCCAAGTTTTTTGCTGAGACAAATGTTTGCTGTCTATGTGCGGCGCTGGAAGACGCTCGCTGATCTTAGCAGCATACTTGTAGTCGGGTTTTTTGTTTCAGCGCTTATTGCCGGATCGCTTTCTTCATTTTTAAGCGGCAGCTCTGCATCGGTGTCTGGCATACGTTCGGTGATCGGCACGCTTTTCTTTCTTGCACTCCTGGGATGGGTATTGCCGGCAATGCTCTATGCGATCCGCGATAATGTAGGGACCAGCGAAGCGCTGCGGCTTGGTTGGCGAAAGCTTATCGTGTTTTGGCTGTTTATTATTCTCCTTACTATAATAGTAACGGCAGGATTATCACTCTTTATCATACCGGGGATCATTCTTTCTATATGGTTTAGTGTGGCACTTTTTGTGCTGGTCTATGAGGATCGGGGAATTCTCCACGCACTTGCGATGAGCAAGGAATATGTGCGCGGACATTGGTGGGATGTGTTCTGGGTGCGATCATTTTTTGGGTTTCTGGTGGGAGCGCTTGCTTTTATCGCCGGATTAGGGGTGGTGGTGAATGCGATTATTGCGAATAGTGCGCAAATATTTTCACTGCTTCCGCATATCAGCAGCGCGCTCTCAACCGCCTCGTGGGTATTTGACTTGGTTGCAGTATTCTTCATTGTGCCCCTGTCTCTTATTTACTATTTTCTCGTTTATGATTATCTGCGCAAGCGCCGCCCTGATGTTATGGCTGAGCGCCGATCACAACGGCAACTCACCGCTCTTCTTATCATACTCATCGTGTTGGGTGTGTTGGCAGGATGGGGGTTAAGCCAGGGGGTGGCGGCAATTGGGCGGAATCTTGCAGCGAATGTTGGGCGTTTGGCGACTCCTGCTTCTCTCAATCCACTCGGGTTACCATACGGCAATCCTGCGGCACCCATTACCACACCCAGCAGTTCTGCGGTGGATGATATGTCTCGGCTGATCAATCTCAGCACGTTCAGTAAGGCAATGGACCTTTACTATGCTGCGCATAATGCCTATCCGGCTACTTCATTAACGTGTGGTACAACCAATGTACAAACGTTGAGCAGCGCCCTTGCTCAGGGTGGGTATCTTTCTCAAGCATCCGTGAGCTCTTTTGCTCATTCTCCTGATTATTTTGCCGCGTCTTCCGCGAAGGGATTTGTGATCGGCACGCTTTTGCAGAACGGTCCAGAAAATTCCTCTTCATTGAATTCTGCGCCAAATGCCGGTCAAGTTGCGGCTCTTATGCATCAGGGGACTGGCGAGACGTTTTCTTGCCATACCAGTCCGAATACTTGCGACAATCCGTATAACGGTGGTGGAACGAATACGCCGAACGCATACTGCATAACACAGTAAGTGAAGGCGCGATGGTGCGTACTATGTTATAATAACCCTATTAAATTCCAATAGCTGGTCTCAAGTGTATGCAATACGCTGGAGAACTTCAGCCATGCTTCCGGCGGGGCGCTGATTGGTGTTCTCCAGTCGGGACATTTTTATGTTTCTGCTGATTACTTCGCAATCTTGTTCGGTTACCGAAACTCGGCATCTGGGATAACCGCCGACAAGGTCGGCTCGGTCACTCTATCGCTTCCATAAAACTTGATTCTTTTTGTCAGACGTGTCTCTTTGGAGGCGCGTTTTGCTTTTTCTTTCTGTAAAAGAGAAAACATTGTATTGTCATTCTGATCCTGAAATCACCGCCACAGCGGGACAAGTAAATTCGGGATGACAAGAGGATGATCATCTTACACCTATTCCATGTCATTCTGAACCTGCCTACCCGCTTCAAATACAGCGAGGCGAGCCGGCAGGCAGGTTTATTTCAGGATCAGGATGATCATTATAGCGCCAATATAGTAAAAACCATCCTGCTTAAGAGATGGTTTTTCTTGTTGAGGTCTTTTTATGAAGTTTTATTTCGCTTCCTTAACAACTGCTTCAAATATTTCAGCGTTATGCTGTGCGAGATCGCTGAGGATTTTCCGATCAAGCGCTACATTTTTCTTTTTGAGGTTCCCCATAAAGACGCTATAGCTGGTGCCGTAAGGGCGAAGTGCAGCATTGATCTGCACATTCCACAGTGCACGTTTTGCGCTCTTCTTCTTCTTCCGGTCGCGGAACGCATATTTGTATGCGTGCATCAACGCTTCTTTGGCAAGGCGATACTTATTATTGCGAACGCCCTGAAAGCCCCGCGTATTCTTGAGCAGGTTTTTTCTTCGCTTGGATGCTTGTACTCCTCGTTTAACTCTAGTCATAATGGTGATTAATTGCTGTAGGGAAGGTATTTGCGGAGGGATTTTGCTAAGCGTGGGGAAAGCACAATATACTTGCGCAAGCGGCGCGTGTGTTTGCCGGTTTTCTTAGCATTAAAGTGGTTCTGTCCCGCGGGACGCACCAGCATGCGGCCATCCTTGGTGAGTTTTACCCGCTTTGCAATTGATTTGTTGGTCTTTAATTTCGGCATATTATTGTTTTTCTATGGTAACGCTGAACAGTCCTTTCTCTCGCTTTGGTTCGGATGTGATTTTATATGTTGTTTTTACCAATGTCAAGAAGAGTTTCAGCTTTTCTATGGCAAGTTGTGGTCGGGCATTTTCGCGCCCTTTGAGGCGCAGATCTGCTTTTACTTTGTTTCCTTTGTTGAGAAATCTATCAGCGGTGCCGGCTTTTACCTCCATATCGTGTGGTGAGGTGTTGAGGTGGAGACGAAGGATCTTGGTTTCAATGCTTTTCTGGTGTGCTTTCTGCAGCCGTTCTTTTTTCTGGATCTGATATTTGAACTTCGCATAGCCGACCAGTTTGCAGACGGGCGGTTGCGCAGTCGGAACGATTTCCACCAAGTCCAATTCTTTCTGTGCGGCGAGGGAAAGCGCTTCAGTGAGGGTTAGCACGCCGAGCTGTTCTCCTTTTTCATCAATAAGACGCACCTCAGGAGATTTTATTTGACTGTTTATCCGGTAAAATTTATTTGGCAGATCTTCAAGCGGTTAAGAATACGCACAGATACGAGTGTGGAGATGAGGGGAATTGAACCCCTGTCCAAAAAATCTCTGCAGAATACCACTACAAGCATAGTCTGGTTTTCATTTTTCAAAAAGAAGCAGGAAACGAGACAAACTGCCCCTTTTCAATCCTCAAAGGTTTTGCGCAGTGTGCCGAGGAAGGCATGCTGCGCTAGTCACCAAATATGACGCTACAGTATCTTAGGCGACATCAGACAATGTAACGGCGAGGACGTTAGGCCCAGGCTAATGCCGGCTTTGCAAACAAGTTTGCTAAGCCATTTGAAATAGTTTTGGCATTATTTGATTGCGTTTTTTACAAGGTGCGCAAACTTGACTTGCGTTATTCTGTGTTGATCTTTGTCGAAGCCGATCATCCCCAGATATGCTGTTCATGGTTTGAACAACCGGGTTTCTCGTCGGACAGCTTTTTCTTTGAGCCGCTCTTTTTTGTTGTATTTTGTGCGGATCTTGCCGACGGCGATCTCCAACTTGATCTTGTTATGCTCGTTAGTATACATCAAAAATGGCAGTAAAGTCAAGTGTTCAGCTTGTTTTCCGGCAAGATAGCCGATCTGCTTTTTATGCAGTAAAAGTTGGCGATTGCGTCCGGGATCATAGGGAAAAGGCGGATTTTTTTGGTAGGGGGCAATAGCGCAGTTGATCAGCCATGCCTGATTGTTGCGGATGATCACCAATGCGCCGCGCAAGCTTGCCTTGCCCGCACGCACT
>JAJYZQ010000044.1 GCA_021799835.1 bacterium
AAACTGCCCGCAAAATTCGCAATGTTTAGATTGGTCGGGGTGCCGGGATTTGAACCCGGGATCTCATGCACCCCATGCATGCGCCTTAGGCCAGCTGGGCCACACCCCGCGATATTTTACACCAAACACTTTCACAGTAGCGGCGAGTGGATTCGAACCACTGACCTCGGGCTTATGAGTCCCACGCTCTAACCGACTGAGCTACGCCGCCAGATCATTATCGGCGAACCGATCAAACCATTCTTAGTGCCCAGGAAGGGACTTGAACCCTTACCCTCTTACGAGGCTAGGCCCTCAACCTAGTGCGTATGCCGATTCCGCCACCTGGGCAATTTGAAACTTGATTTTGATTTTTTACTATACAATGCTCCGCAAACAAAAACAAGGGATGCTGTCCCATTGTTTTTGTTTGCTCCGCAGCGTGTGCGAGAAGAGCGAATTATTTCTTTTCTTTTACTTTCGCGCGCTTGCCTTTTCGGTCTCGCAAGTAGTAGAGTTTCGCCCTGCGAACCTTACCAATCTTCACTACTTCTATCTTTTCAATATTTGGTGAATGCAGCGGGAACGTGAGTTCAATGCCCACGCTATCCGTAACTTTGCGGACTGTAAAGGTGGCGCCAATCTCATTATTATGCCGGCGCGCGATCACCGTACCGCGAATGTTCTGGATCCGATCCTTATCCCCTTCTTTAATCTTCTGGGACACGATAATATCATCTCCTGCTTTGAACAGCGGAATATTCGTTTTTGTCTGGGCGCTCACGAAGCGCCGCGTCACATCATTCATAGTGAGGTTTTTAACGACTTCCTATAGTACCAATATTTGCTAAAAAGTCAATCCTGCGCCCAACTCTTCAATGCCCCGTAGTCCGCCTCTCCGCAGATAAATTTTTTGTTCGCTGTGTTATAGAAAAACGGAACGCCCATACAAAGCCCCGCATCATACGTTTCCATCAGGCGAGCGTTTTGCTCATCTTTCCACACTTCATATTTTTGCACCGCCACACCCAACTCTTTTTCAAGCTCTGCGACAAGCGGTTCCATCTTTTTGCAGTGCGGGCAAGCGTAGCCATAGAATTCAAGCAATTTTGATTCCGGCACTGCTGCCGCGGGCTGCTGTTTTGTCTCGTCCATAAGAATAAAAAGTTAATGGCCTTACCACTATTATAGTAGCATAGGGAGCATACGTTTTACCATGCCAATCCGGTTTTCTTTTTTACTTCTGCGATAACCGGTTCGGCAATAGCGCGCGCTGCCGCCTCGCCATCGGCGAGGATCTTCCGCAGCTTTGCGTCATCCTGCAGCAACTCCTCCCGCTTCGCGCGAAAGGGTTTCAGCTTATCGGCAATGCGCTCCGCAAGCACTTCCTTTAGTTCTCCGTACTTAATGTGCTTTGCGGCCAGTTGTTGCGCAAAATGTTTCTGATCTTTCGGTGTGCCAAAATAATCCAACAGCAAAAAGAAATTTTGCGCCGCAGGCGATTGCGGATCTTCGCCACTGTCGGTCACCGCGGACATCATTTTCTCATGAATAGTTTCCGGGTCATCAGCAAGCGCGATATATGATTTCGGCATACTTTTGGACATTTTTTTCGTCGGATCATTGAGCGCTTTCACGCGGCTTGCTTTCGTAAGCAGAGGCTTGGGCTCGGGAAATGTTTCGCCAAAGCGCGCATTAAACCATCGCGCAATATCGCGCGCCAATTCCAAATGCTGTACCTGATCATCGCCAACCGGTACAAATGCCGCTTTATAGAGCAGAATGTCCGCCGCCATCAGCACCGGATAATCAAACAATCCCACATTCACATTTTCCTGCTGCCGACTGCTTTTATCTTTATACTGCGTCATCCGCTCTAGAAAGCTCATAGGCGTGATGGTGTTAAAGATCCACCCGAGCAGTGCATGCTCGGCAACGGTGGACTGCTGAAAAATAATTGATCGGCGCGGATCAATGCCCGCAGCCAAATAATCAATTACTATTCCTTTAATCTCTTCAGGACGCCTATGCGGATCAAAATCTTCCGTCATCGCATGAAGATCAGCGATAAAGAACAAGCACCGATACTGGTCTTGCAGCGCCACAAAATTTGCCAGCGCCCCCAGTAAGTTGCCAATATGTAGTCGGCCTGACGACTGAATGCCACTGATCAGCAAGGGCTTATCAGCATATCCTGTATGTTTGTCCATAGCGTGATAGTGAAGACCTACCGGACGGTCGTTCCGCCCGGCACTTCTTGTTCAGGATTTAAGATCACGGGTGCCGCATCTGTAGATGCGCATAAGATCATACCTTGCGAAATAATGCCAAGAAAATAGCGCGGCTGAAGATTCGCAATAACGGGGATTTGCTTGCCTACCAAATATTCCGGCTCATACGCTGTGCCAATGCCTGCAATGATCTGCTTAGAATAATTGCCCGCATCCATAGTCAGGCGCAAAAGTTTTTCACTTTTTGGCACGCGTTCCGCGGCAATGATAGTCACGACACGCAGGTTTGCTTTTTGGAATTCGTCAAATGTCATCAACATAGGCAATGCAGATACTATCACCCGTCATTGCTTAGCATACCACGGGTCTCGCAGCACTTCAACTACACTTCAATAATCACCGGAAGCACCATAGGGCGGCGCTTGGTTTTTTGGAAGAGAAATTGGCCAAGATCGTCGCGAATATTGTTTTTCACATACGCCCAGTCAACCGCTTCGTAACTCGTGCTCTCTTCCACGATGCGTCGTACCATTTTGCGCACATCCTTCAGCAATTCTTGGGATTCGCGCAAATAAACAAATCCGCGGGAAATGATATCAGGGTTTCCCCGCACCTTGCCGGAACGGCTATCCACGGCAGTGATCACCACGAACATACCGTCTTGCGCCATCATTTGGCGGTCGCGCAATACGATCTGCCCCACATCACCCACTCCCAAACCGTCAACCATAACATAGTTCGCGGGAACTGTTTCTTTGGTGATGAAAAATTCTTCTTTGTTGAGATTGAGCACTTGGCCATTTTCTGCCACCACGATATTTTCTTCCGGCACACCCATTTCTTGCGCAAGCCAGGAGTGATTGACCAACATAGAGAATTGGCCGTGCACCGGCAGGAAGAATTTTGGCCGTGTGAGCTCAATCATTTTCCGCAGGTCTGCGCGCTTCGCATGGCCACCTGCGTGAATGTCCATCATTTTATAATGGTACACTTTCACATTTTGGCGGAACAGCGCGTCCTTCAACATCTGCACGGAACGCTCGTTTCCCGGAATGACCGATGATGAGAAGATAATGGAGTCGCCTTTATCCAAGCGGATGAACCGGTGTTCTTTATTTGCAATGCGCATAAGGGCTGCATTTCGCTCGCCCTGCGCACCGGTGCAAATAATGAGAATTTCTTCGGGCTTATATTTAGAGATGTCTTTTGCGGGAACCAGCAATCCTTTCGGAAGCCGCACATAACCCAGCTCTTTCGCTATTTCCAAGTTTGTGGTCATCGTGTAGCCCTCTACGATCACTTTGCGGCCGTATTTTTCGGCAAGCATAATGAGCTGCTGCACACGATTGAGCAATGAGCCGAATGTTGCCGCAACAATCTTTTTATCCGATTCCTTAAAAATGGTTTCCAGATTTTCTAAGATCGTCCGCTCAGAAATGGATGTGCCCTCTTCCTCAGCGTCAGTGCTATCGGACATCAAGAGTAATACTCCTTTGTCGCCCAGTTCTTTGATGTAGTTGAGGTCTGCGGGCTTATCGTTCACGGGATCCGGATCAAACTTGAAGTCCGAAGTATGGATGATGTAACCCATTGGCGTTTCTATGTATAACGCCAGGTCATCGGGAATGTTGTGATTCACGTGGAAAAAATTCACGGTGAACGCGCCCAGCTTCACAGAATCGCCATCCCGCACGTCAGTGATATCTACTTTTTTGGATGTTTTGAATTCTTCCTGGCGCTTCAGCAGAATGCCACGCGTCAACGGAGACGCATAGAGCGGCGGATACCCCAGCTTTTCTACCACATACGGTAATGCGCCAATGTGGTCATAGTGGCCATGCGTAAAGACGATGCCACGGATCCGATCAACTCGCTCTTCCAAATATTTAGTATTCGGGATGATAAAATCAATACCGGGCATATCTTCTTCAGGAAAGCGCAGGCCTGCATCAATGACCATAATGTCATCGCCATATTCCAGCGCCATCATATTTCTCCCCACTTCACCCAAACCTCCCAAGGGGATCATCCGGATGTGCTTGGTGTCAGCAGGCAGAGAGACGACCTGCTGTTGCACTGCAGTTTCAAAGCGCTGCAGACGCTCTTGCGGTGAAAGCGTGCGCTCCCGCGAACGCTTGCCGCCTGATGTGATAGAACGACTCGTCCGTCTGGGGCGGCGACGCTCTATCTTGTTGCTTGATTGCGATAATTCGCTAATCACTTCGTTTAAATCTTTCATAAACAATACATTAATACTTTTCCTACTAATACTATTGCGATGTTATTCAGCATATAATACGGCCAGAGCAAAAACCGCATAGCATACTGCCGGCCATCGCACGCCGGAAAAAGACCAAAATTATGTAAGTTCTTTTTGGTGTCGGAGAAGGGACTTGAACCCTTATGAGCCGAGGCCCACTAGGCCCTGAACCTAGCGCGTCTGCCAATTCCGCCACTCCGACAGATACATTACTTTATATTTATTTGTCCACGCTCTTTGCACGCATATAATTTTTACGGCCTTGACGAAGTGAGCGGGCATGGTTCCCCTTTATGTGGAGAGCGAGCGAATCACAGAGCAAAACTGCTCGCAGGACAGTTGAGCGTCCGTAAAAATTATATGCGTGCAAATTAGTATTCTATTTCGCTACTCTTTTGGTATTGATATACCAACTGCTTATACC
>JAJYZQ010000045.1 GCA_021799835.1 bacterium
CGGGTTTACGGCGATCAGTATGTACCCTAAACTTATGGAAACAAGCGGCGTCTCTTATGCTGAACTATTAGATGAACTGATACGCCTAGCGCAGGAACGGTTCACAGAAGAAGAGCACCTGCAGTACCATTAAGTTTCCTCTATGGAAAAACTACGCGACGCAACACTGGTCTTCTTGATCAAGCGCGATGCGAACAAAACTATCAGCCATATTTGCCTCGCAATGAAAAAACGCGGATTTGGCGAAGGAAGATGGAACGGCGTAGGAGGAAAAGTTGGCGATAAAATAGTTGAAACCGTCCGCGAGGCCGCGATCCGTGAAACCCACGAAGAGATTGGCGTACACGTCAGCGATCTCAAAAAAGTTGCCGAACTATCGTTTTACTTCCCCCATAATCCTGCATGGGACCAGCTCGTGCATGTATATCTTGCGGAACACTGGGACGGCAAACCGGAAGAAAGCGAGGAAATGCGGCCGCAATGGTTCGCTGTTACCGATATTCCTTTTGACGCCATGTGGCCGGACGATATGTTTTGGCTGCCACAGATGCTCGCCGGCAAATCGCTTGAAGCACGTTTTTCATTTGGTGAGCACGATGTTGTTTTGGAACAGACTATCGCACCACACCAGCAATTTACCGACTAGAGGTTATTTCAAATGGAACAACAATCTTTTCTCCCTTTTCCGCACGGGTTCCTCTGGGGCGCTGCCTCATCAAGCCATCAGGTGGAAGGGAATACCCATAACAACTGGAGTGTGTGGGAGCAGTCAGACCGCCGGCTATCTTATCTGAAGCGAACCGACCTGATCACTCAGTACGGCAAAGGTAATTTTATATCGGGTCGTGGCTGCGACCATTATCATTACTTCGCTAATGATTTTGCACGCGCAAAAGAACTCGGCCATAACGCCACACGCATTTCTCTGGAATGGTCGCGCATAGAACCTCAAGAGGGCGTCTTTGACCAGGCAGCGATACAGCACTACCGGGATGTTATCGCACAACTCAAGCGCCTGGATATAGAACCATTCGTAACGATCTGGCACTGGACTTTGCCGCTCTGGTTAAGCAGCAAAGGAGGCGTTGCGCATAACGATGCGCCGCAATACTTCGCGCGCTACGCGCATAAGATGGCAACAGCACTTCCTGATGTACACTTTTGGCTCACCGTCAATGAACCGGTCATCTATGCGGACAATTCATATCTCAATGGTAATTGGCCGCCGCAACAACGAAATCCTTTTGCATACTTTACTGTTCTCCATAATCTCCTGCACGCACATCGCGCAATGTACCAGGCAATAAAAGCAGCCAACGGCAACGCCGCGGTCAGTGCCGCGGAAAATATTGTTTATTATGAAGCGTATAAAAACAAATTTATTAACCGGATAGCAAAGAACGTAGGCGACTATTTTTGGAACTCTTATTTCTTTGACCGGATCAAGGATCATTATGATTTCATCGGATTGAATCACTACTTCCACAATCGCATACAGTTATGGTCTTCTCGGAATGAGAATGAAAAAGTATCCGATATGGGCTGGGAGCTTTATCCGGAAGCGATATATCACGTGCTGCATACTATGAAGAAATATCAGAAGCCCGTATACATCACCGAAAATGGCCTTGCTGACGCAAAAGACCGCTACCGCAAATGGTTTATCACGGAAACACTCAAAAATGTGCATCGCGCGATCAGCGAAGGCGTAGATGTGCGCGGCTATTTGCATTGGTCGCTTATGGACAACTTTGAATGGGACAAGGGGTTTTGGCCGCGATTCGGGCTGCTCGCGGTAAATTATGAGACGCTTGAGCGCACACCCCGAAAATCAGCACTGGCATTCGCCAAAATCTGCAAACAAAACGGCTTATCACTCTAACACGTTCTGTAACTGGCGAAAGTTGCTACTTCGTCTCTTCCAAAATGATCCGCCGACCAAAACCTCCCCGCTCATCCGCTTTCTTCTGCCGTATGCTTTCCAGCTCCTCGCGGCTTACCTTTTTGTACGCGCAAATCGCATAAATAACTTCCAAAAGATCAGCAAGCTCCTCAGCATTATCATCCGCCGCAAACTCCCCCGCCTCTTCTTTCAGCTTAGCAACCAGTTTTTTTCCGTACTCTTCATCTGCCGCAATATGAGTCACTGGCGTGTCACCATTTTTGCGAATGATCTCCGGAATATTGTCACGAACCAATTTATCGTAACGCATGTGCATATAATTTTCTTCTAAATGGAGCGAAGCACTTCGCTCCATGAGCGAGCACGCAATACGCCCTGAGGAAGCTCATCACTTTGATTCCACGGATAATCGAACAATATTCCCCGCTTTCCTGCATACGCCATATCAGTCACGTTTGACAGCGAATCATCTACCAGCAGATCTGCGCCAATCTCTTGGCAAATTTCCAGTTTGGTGCGTTCAGGGCTGCCATCCAATGCATAATGGTTCGCAAAGTGAAACTGGGAAAATGCTTGAGGAAAATATTCTGCTATCCATTGCTGGGTTTCTGCCGCAATGTCATTCCAGCGCGCAGTCACCACAATAAGTTCATGCTGGCGGCTTAGTTTTTGCACCGCATCTTGCGCACCAGCAACAGGCGCAATATGCGCCGCAGCAGAGCTTTGATGAAATGCACGGGTCTTTTCTATGGCTTCTTCCCGCGTACCGCCCCACGTTTCCCAAAATCTATACGTCGCAAAATCTCCTCGTTGCAGCGTTGTTCCATACTCGGCATTGTGAAACGCGATCAAGCCGGACAGTTGATCAGCAAGCACTTCGTCAACATCAATCGCTATACGCATAAGAAAAATTATTCCTCATTATCAGCATTTTCTGTAATGAGCGCGAACCGTTTCTGCCGCACGCCATTCACCTCCACAAAACCCACAAACATATCCAGCGGCCGTACCCATATACTATAGTCAGCATAGAGTGCTTGGTATACTACGAGTTTCTCCAGTGTTTCGGAATGGGTAGCAACGCCAAGCACTTTATATCTATTCCCTTTGTAATGCCGATAGATGCCAAGAGGCAAACGAGCAGTCATAGCAGTACATTTAACGCATGCTGAAAGTAGTATGAACGATATACGTTACCATCTTTTCCATCGCCGTAGTGTCGTAATAGCCATAACTTGAAATTTCAGTGGAGTTGACCGGCGTGATCTGAGTGACGCCGATGCTCGATGAGCGCAAGTTTCCGACATGTGCGCCCACACCTTCAGTGATCGCTTGCGCGCGATCTTTTGCATTAGCAAGCGCCGTAGCAAGCATTTGCTGCCGCAGCGCATTTAATGTAGCGGTGCTGATATAGTATTCAATCGGCTGGCTGGTAAACACCACGCCATTATTCAGCAAGTATTGCGGGGCTTTCTGAGCAAGTGCAGTTATCCCTGTAACATTTGCCGAGTTTATCATAACGTGCTGGCTTAATGCATATCCCACCAGCGCACTGCCATTCCCATTTCCTGCAAATGCTATCTTTTGCGCAGGATATGGCACACCATTCTGGCTTTGATATTCCGGCGAAATAGAAAGCGGATCAACGGTAATATCAGTGGCGTTTGCTCCGTTGGCGGTAAAGTACGCTTGCAGCGTACTGAGATTGTTTTGCATTTGCGCGGATCCTGCTTTAAGGTCTGCCGTTGTGGGACCGGTATTCACAGTAAGATCGCCTTGCCACTTTACCGCGTCCGATTGCACCTCTTTTTCCGCCACACCATCAACGGTAATGATTGAGTTGTTGTATGTTTTTACATAATACGCTACCCACCCCACAATAAGTGCAACAAGAACAAGGCTTATCCCCATAATAAGCCCAAAAGTCACTAGTGATCGCGGCGCAGTATTATGTTCCATATTTTTATTTGTCATCAGGATCTCATTATACTCTCTTTGCATTATACCACTCCGCCTCCCATGGTCAAAACTATTGTGAGGTTGATATTCGCTCATTCCACCCGATCACCATAAGCGCTGCAGCAGAACACCAAATCGCTACATCACGGAATACGATGGCGAATGCGGACAGATTGAACACGATAATGCCGGTCAGAAAAAGTAATGCAATCAGCGCAGCATACCCCAGCGCTTTTCCGGTCAGCAGCCATAATGCCAAAATAATCTGCAATACGGAGAAACCACCAAGCAGTGCGGGTCCGGGCACCAACTGCTGCAAAAATGCCGGCATATAGATGATCCAAGATCCTGGATCACCCAATGCAGCAATGCCCGCATACAAGAAAACAAACGCCAAGCCAGTCCGCAAGATTAGCGAAACAATATTCAACACCTCATCACAAGATCGTTTCTTTGTTGCGCACATAAAATACTATAGTATAATTATAGCACTGCAACACACCATAATCCAATTGTCGATCCAAAATAGAATATATGAGATTTTGAACTCAATAGCATGTACGTGTAATACATACTTTTAGCTGTTATTGCATACGCTTCTATAGTTTTAGCGAATTATGATCGCATGCAATTCCGTAGCATTGGCGGTGTGAGTCGGTTTCGAACTGAACCGTTTAAGGCATTGTAAGGCTTCTTTGGCGACTTGGCGAGCGGGCAAATTTAAGGGGAAGGTCGCACTCCTGATTTCCACTCATAAGACTAATGAGACCTCTGGTGGCGAAATTTATAGTCTCATTATCAGGTGCTGAGCTACAGACAAACGAGAACTGCTCGGAAACCTGCGCAGCAAATTAAGCTACAAGGATAAAAAGATCACAATGATTACGGAATAAAATAGAAAAATAGCAAGGTAGAAATTAGCCTTGTTATTTTTTTTATTTTTAATCGGAT
>JAJYZQ010000046.1 GCA_021799835.1 bacterium
CACATTCAAAGGCACCGCAACTTCGCGCAACAGCCCTTTATAATTAGTCTTTGTGCCGACAAACAGAATGATTTTTCCATTTTTTGCGGCGTTACCCAGGAACTCCGCAGCATCAGCAAGCATCTGGCTTGATTTTACCAGATCAATGATGTGAAAGCCATTACGCACGCCAAAGATAAATGGCGACATCTTAGGATTCCACTTTGATTTTACATGACCAAAATGCGCTCCTGCTGCCAGAAGCTCTTGTACGCCGACAGGATGAGATGAAGTATTTTGCTGCATAACAATTACTGCTGTGATTAGTATTCAATACGTTGTCCACCACCAAGATGTCCAAAGATCATCTTGGATTACCCCATTCTACATATATTTGCCAAAAAGTAAAGACCGCTAAAAACCAAACAATCCTGCTTTTCATATAGCAGGATTCATTTGGGGAAAATGGCGCCTCGCTTCAGCGAGGTCTTCTGGTAAAAATGATCAGAACCAACGTTACTTCGCTTGCTGGGTAAGTTGTGGTTCTAACGTCACATACTTGCTTAGGTTGTGCAATTGAGATTGCGTGAGATGGGAGGAGGCAGAAATGGCCTGTGCGATAAGGGAATTTGAAAACTTGACTGATTGGCCGACATGCATCAGATAAGAACCGGTGTTTTTCTGGATATAGTCCTGGATATATATCTCATGTTCGGGGGTAACGGTGAAATTCGGTTTATTGGTCTGCATATACTGTTCTGCAGCCTGCAAAGCCAATGAAGAAATGCTGTCTCCCGTTGCCGCTGTGGCAACATACTCGCTCTTTGATGCCGCTACCGTCCCCGGTGTGGGGGTGGTAACAGAAGGAGTAGTCGTTGCAGAAGTGGCAGATTGATGGCTCGTCGTTGCGGTAGTGCCTGAGGCTTTCTGAGTGGTTGCGGCTTGCAGAGAAGTTGCCGCAGAGGAAGGTGTTGAAGCTGCAGTCGCGTTCAATGTCGCGGTCTGTGCAGTGCTCGTAATGTTTGCCAACGGCGCTTTAGTGTGCTTATGGGCGTAAAAGTAAATTCCGCCAATTAAGATCGCCAGTGCGAGAATCGGCAAGACATACCCGCCTCTCCCTTTGAAGAAATTTCCTGCTTTCTTTCCCCAGCCGTCGTAATCGCCAAATTGCGGACCGCCGGCAGGAAAAGATGGCTGCTCTTTATGATCCATACACGTTAAACTGATTGTGGATACTCGACCTTTTCGTATGCAAAAATCAAGGTACAATGTGCTTCCTTTCCTCCTGAAGGCATTGCACGCTTCCCACCGGCCATAGGGCACAGCAGTACTCTCATCAACAGCTCATTCAAGAGACGGTCAATGGATTAGGCACATACTAACAAGTTTTTATAATTATGCAACAGAAAATCAGAGGTTCGCAGCGACTTCCTCCAGCATATCCGCAATATTCCCGTTGAAAATACCAACGATATTATGCCAGGTTTTGCCAATGCGATGGTCGGTCACGCGATCCTGTGGAATATTATAGGTGCGTATCTTTTCCGCGCGCAGAGCTGAGCCGATCGCTTCTTTTCGGGTACTGCTGAGCGCAGACTCTTCTTTCCCCCGTTCATATTCATATACGCGCGAACGCAAAATATCCAAAGCAAATTCCTTATTTGCGGTCTGCGTGCGCATTTTTTGAGACGTTACTACAATGCCGGTAGGCAAATGAGTGAGGCGCACCGCTGATTCCCGCTTATTCACAAACTGCCCGCCCGGGCCGGAGGCACGATAGACGTCAACGCGGAGATCATTTGGGCTAATAACGAGATCTTTGGGTGGAATTTCCGGCAATACCATAACTGTTGCCGTTGAGGTGTGCACGCGACCACTTTTTTCCGTTTCCGGCACGCGCTGAATGCGGTGCACACCGCTTTCGTAACGCAATTGGTCATACGCATCCGGTGATTTTATGGTAAAGGTGATCTCTTTGTATCCGCCAAGATCGCTAGGACTTTCATCTACCACCGAAATTTTCCAATTCTTTTGTACTGCATAACGCGCGTACATCCGATACAGATCCCCCGCAAAGAGCGCTGCCTCTTCTCCTCCCACGCCCGCGCGAATTTCCATAATAGCACTAGGAAAACGCTTCTTGGAGGACTGTGCGATATCCTCTAAAAGTTTTTGCTCATCGTGAGATTTCTGCTCCTCAAGCCCTTTAAGCTCTTCCCGCGCAAGAGCGGCAAGTTCCGGATCATCTGATGATGCCAATTCGGTGTTTTGTTCTATCTGCGCTTGCAGCGACCGCACACTGGTATAGAGATCAAGAATCTTTTGAAGTTCTGCTTGCCGCACAAAAAGATCGGCAGATGCGGCACCACTACCAATAACCCCGCTTGCGGCGGGATTGTTGGTGATTTCCTGAAGCTCTTGCTTGATGGCTTGGATCTTCTGTCCAAGGGAATCGTCTGGCATACGTCTTATGCTTCTTGTTTTGCTGCAGCACGTTTGGCGCGCTTTGCGGTCTTGGTTTGATATGCTGTCGTAGCGCCCTTCTCGCGCCGTGCGCGGAATTTTTCCACACGACCAGCAGTATCAATGACTTTTTCCTTTCCGGAATAGAACGGATGGCATTTGCTGCAGATTTCTACGCTGATCTTGGGCATCGTAGCGCCAATGGTAAAAACATTTCCACAGGCACACTCCACGCGTGCTTCCGGATAATAGTTCGGATGAATATCTTTTTTCATAGAGACACCATTCAACGTTGCTAATACGTTCCATTGATACCACATAACTTCTCATTTGGCAACTCTTCCCGCCCGTTAGCCATTATTGGCCTGAGCTTGATTGAGAATATTGATATCTTGCTGGAATTGTTGGGCTAAGCTCATCACCTGATCTGCATAAAGCTGTGCAACGAAACTTTGCCAATTTCCCCCACCAATATACCGCGCTGCCGCGGTATGCTGGGCATTATAACTCGGTCCCGCACCAGCATTGGCTAAATATAGTCCCGCTGCCACAAATGCGTCACGCACATTCCACGGAGAAGGCGTATTATCGCCGGTAATAGCGGCAATGCGCGGCGCATAGCCAAGCCACGTACAGGGCAAAAATTGCGCCGGCCCCATTGCGCCCCCCCAACCATAATAGGGCTTGCGCGACACGGGCACCAGATCGGGATTTAAGCCAAGCTGCTGCGTGATCTGCAGAAACGCTTGTTGCTGAATGCACGAAGCCCCTTGCTGCAACGACTCCGGCTCCATATCTGTCTGCCACGTCCCCGTGCCAACATTATTCCCCCAGCCCGTCTCGCGATCTAAGATCGCAAGCAACAGTGCTGCGGGCGTGCCGGTTTGCCCTGCAGCAAAATTTGCATACTGCAGCGCTTGGTCAAAACTCAGCGATCCGCTGCTGGAATCTCCGTGCAACAGATACAGCTGATTTTGGATCTCTCTGATCTTGCTCGCCGTAACCTGAACGTATTGGTTATAGGTATTTTCGTTATTTTGCGTTTGATCCAGCAAAGCGGTTTTCTGGTTTTGCTCACTTTGCAGCGTGGTCATTTGTTGGGCTTGAATATTGGCAAGGTCCTGAGATTCTTGCAGATTATTTTCAAGCACTTGCTTCTGCGCTTCCACCTGGTTTTTATAGGAGATCAGTTTTTGCAAATGATCACCGAGCTTGCTTTGCAGGTCTTGCAAAGATTGTATGTTTGCAAAAAAGTCTGAAAAATCATTGCTCGCGAGCAACATTTCTAGTGTTGAGGTTTGGCCGTTCTCATAGATCGTCTGGAGTGTCTCTTCCAGAAAGAGCTTCTCCTGGTTCATCTGTGCCTCTGACTTGGTAATCTCATTCTGTTTTGTTTGGATCTGATTATTGAGATCTTGAATAGCAAGGTTAATTTTATTGATGGACAGCTGCGCCGCACCCATTTGGGCGTTCAGAATATCCATCTGATTCTGCAGAGTATCTTTCTGCTGTTGGAGTTGGCTCACCGTGCTTTGGTACTGATTGATTTGCTGCTGAAGCTGGGTAAGTTGCGATTGCAGGGCACTCTCCAAAGAATCCGCATGTGAGCCAGCAGGCAGCATAAACAAAACCAACCCGACCACAATGCCGATCAGTGAAAACAATTTCACCCAAGAAAAACGTTTCATATAGCGTAGCCCTTCTACTTTTCCGGAGTTTCTGCCGCTTCTTCATCAGCTGCGCGCTGCTTTTCTTCTTCGCCAACTACTTTAATCGTAGAGAGGTCTTCTGTTGGCTTTTCTTGCAGTTCCGCTAATTCCTCTTCCGAACGCGGCGGTACCACAGAAGCAACGATCTCTTCCGGATCAAGATCTATAGTTACCCCTTCAGGCAACTGAATACTTTGTACTAAAATCTGGTCTTCAAAAGTTTTCAATGATGAAATATCTACAGCCAATTCATGCGGCAGATTTGCCGGCAATGCTTCTACTTCTATTGATTGAATATTCTTCACTAATGTGCCGCCTAATTCTTTTACCGCGGGTGATTCACCCTGAAAATCCAATTCCACTTCGGCGCGCACTGCTTTATCAAGCGCGGGAGCATAAAAATCCACATGGAGGATCTCATCCTTCACATAATGCGTGTCCAATCCGTAGATCAACACTTTATAGACATCTTTTCCCACGGAAAAGTCTACCAGGGTGCTTTCACCGGCTTGTGCATAGATCGTTTTCAGATCATTTTGAGATACGGTAACTGGCCGAGCTTCTTTGAGCTTAGCTCCATAGAGCACCCCCGGCACTTGGCCGGCTGCACGTAATTGCTTTACTTTTTTACCTTGTAT
>JAJYZQ010000047.1 GCA_021799835.1 bacterium
TGGTGAAAATAAAACGCAATGTCTAACCAGGTTCATACGTATGAAAAAATGGGCTACTCTTATTGAAGAAATCGTTTGGTATCTGCTTCTGATTGCTTTGCCATTCCAAACGCGGCATATTTTTGGGTATGTTGGCGGGACGGGGGAATATGCCGGTATTTATTGCTATGCTACGGATGCGCTCGTGATAGTGCTGTTGCTTCTATGGGCAATGCGCAGCATACGGGAGCATCATAAGATTACTCGTGATGAGCCGGTTCATTTTGTTTTGCTGATTGGCGGGATCGCTCTGCTTTCCGCTCTCTTTGCTGCCGCTATTCCGCTCGGGTTATTTGGGTGGGCAAAGATCGTGGAAATGCTGGCGCTTTTTCTGTATGTATATCGGAACATTGGCCGATTTTCTTTGCGCCTCACGTATGCCAGCATTTTTGTCAGCGGTGTTATTCAAGCGCTGATCGGTGCTGCGCAATTTTATCTGCAGTCCTCGCTTCAGCTTCATTTTCTTGCAGAAAGCCCGTTAAGCCCATTCAACAGCGCAGATGCGGTGCTCAATACTCCTGCGCTCAAGCTTTTGCGCCCCTATGGCACGCTGCCGCACCCCAATATCTTGGCAATGTTTCTCATTGTTGCGTTTTTTGCCGGCATCGGGATATATATGAAGAGCCGCACATTTATTGCCCGGCTTGGCATTATTCTGGGCATGGCGCTTGAGCTATTTGTGCTTTTGGCCACATTAAGCAGAGCAGAACTCGTGGGTTTTGCGCTCGGCGGAGGAATTTTACTCTTGTTTATCTATAAAGAAAAAGCATCGTTTATGTGGAAGCGCTTCTATGAAGTAGTAGCGCCGATTTTGTTTTTTGCGGCGATCATTGGTTTTGCGCTTGCGGGTGTTATGGCACATCGCGCCGGAGGGCTTGCCTATGATAATTCGGCAAATCTGCGCGCATCATATAATACTTGGGCGGTCCGGATCATTGAACAAAAATCATTTTTGGGTGTTGGCCCGCGGAATTTTACGCACTATGTGCAAACAACCACTGATCCAGGACTACCAGCCGGCGACTACCAGCCCGTGCACAATGTGTATCTACTGGTGGGAGCTGAACTGGGGCTATCCGGGCTTATAGCATTTTTGATGTTGCTATTTAGTTCGGTGGTAAATGCCGCGAAAGCTCTTGAACTGAAGATCAACACACCAGAGAAGCTGGATCTGGCGCTATTCTTTATTCTCTTGGTCATTTTGCTCTTCACGATGTTCTTTGATCATTATATTTGGACTATGCAGCAAGGAATGCTGATGTTCTGGATCATACTCGGCATTCTGATGGGCTTAGTAAAATATGGCCTCACACCCTCAAATCGCGCATAAAAATTCTTTCACTAAAAGAGAGTCCTGATCAAAACTATTGACAATATATAAGTATTATTGTATAGTAAAAACACCACAAGGAGGTGATACGGTGTCTAGGCAAAAGGATTTGGAAAAGTCCGTCAACCCGGAGAAAGAGAACGTTAAGTTGCGCCGCAAGATAAGAATGTTAGAGCGGCGCATAGGCGAGCTGGAACAACTCGCATACCGCGATCCTCTTACTGGCGTCTATAATTTCCGGATGATGGAGGAGTCGTTGGCTAAAGAGTCAGCGCGTTCTTTGAGAGAGGATGGCGAGTTCTGCGTTATAGTCTTTGACGTTGACGACCTGAAGATTGTCAACAACACGAAAGGCCATAATGCAGGAAATACGCTCTTAGTGACCGTAGCAGCTACGGTACAGCGCTTGATCCGGGAAGAGGACACATTTTGTCGCATGGGAGGAGATGAGTTTATGCTCATCTTACCGCATATGCGACTGCAAGCCCTCGCTATGCTGGAGACGCGCTTAAAAGCGGCTTTAGCGCTCTCCGGCGTCCGCATATCCGTGGGTGCTGCGAGTTCAACAGAATCTGTTGACGTGCAGCAACTCGTAGATCTTGCAGATCAACGGATGTATGCAGAAAAGGCAGAGCATAAGGCAGCAAATCCTACATAGGTTGCGTTATGCAAAGAAAGGAGGGATAGAGCCCGGCAGCGATGTCGGGTTTTTCTTTGTTGAGCAAGGCAATTATCTGTTGGCGTGATTGTCTCACAGCCGCGTTTGTGCTACCATAACGCTAACTATTAAGAACGATCCACTGTATGAGAAAAGAGCGGCTGCCTGTGGTGTTGCTGGTGCTGGACGGATGGGGGGAAAGCCTGGATAAATTTGGGAATGCGATTCTTCAAGCATACACCCCCACTATTGATTATCTGACTAAAAGTTATTTTTATACGACCCTGAATGCATCTGCCATTGCAGTAGGTTTGCCGTGGGAAGAACCGGGCAATTCCGAAGTCGGCCACTCTACCATTGGCTCCGGCCGCGTAATCTTGCAGCATTTTCCGCGCATTATTAAAGCGATCCAAGATCGCAGCTTTTTTTCCAACAAATCATTTTTGAAAGCGATGGATCATACGCGGCAAAACCATTCCACGCTACACCTCGTAGGACTGCTGGGCACAGGCAGCGTGCATAGCTATATTGATCATCTCTATGCGCTCTTGGAAATGGCGGAAGAAAATAACGTGGAGCAGATCAGTTTGCATTTGTTTACTGACGGTCAAGATAGCCCTCCGCAAGAGGCGGCATTCCTCTTCCGCAATTTATCAGCGCGCTTGAAGACTATGCCGCACGTACGCATATCTACTGTTGTCGGGCGATTCTACGCTATGGATCGCAACCACAATTGGGAGCGGACACAAAAAGCGTATGAGTGTATGGTGAATGGCAATTGTCCGGCGATAAGCGACATTGGTACAACTCTCAGCGAGTATTATCAGCAAGGGCTTACAGACCAGACCATTCCGCCATTCAAAGTTTCTGCGGCAGATGCCGAGCCATTGCTCATTGCGAGCAATGATGCCATCATCTTTTTTGATTATCGCGAAGATCGTATGCGGCAAATAGTAGAGTCATTCATTTTTCCCGCTATGGCTCATTTTTCTCCGCAGCCCTTGGACAATATGGTCTATGTGACGATGACGCAGTATGACGAGGCATATCCGGTTGACGTGGCGTTTCCGCCTGTGCCGATCACCAACACCCTCGGCGAAGTGCTGAGCCGCGAGGGTTTAGCGCAACTGCGCATTGCGGAGTCAGAAAAATATGCTCATGTGACCTACTTCTTTAATGGTGGCACGGAAAAACCATTTCCTCATGAAAGCCGCGTGCTCATTACCTCCTGGCGTACCACGAATCTCGTGGAGCACCCGGAAATGAAAGCAGCGGACATTACCGACCGGCTGGTTTTGGAACTGTATAAAAAAAGCTTTGACTTTGCGGTGGTGAATTTTGCGAATGCTGATATGCTGGGGCATACGGGAAACTTTGAAGCCACGAAAAAGGCCGTGGAGGTCATTGATCAGAATATTGCCAATATCGTGAAAGAAGTAATGAATATCAATGGCACGGTGGTTATTGTGGGCGATCACGGCAAGGCGGAACGTATGATCAACCTGCGCACCAATGAAGTGTTCACCGGGCACACCACCAATCCCGTGCCGTTTCTCGTCATTCACCGGTCACTCTTTCGCGAGAATCCTTATGACTATGTAATGGAAAAGAATGGCCGCCCGGACGGCATATTGGTAGATGTTGCGCCCACTATACTCAATTTTTTAGAAATTCCCCAGCCCGCGGAAATGACGGGACATAGCTTACTGTAATCTTATGGGAATTATTGGCTTTACGTGGAGTTATACGGCGATCAGTTTTCTCCTGAGCGGAACGATCAGCGTTATCGTGGATATATATAGTTACCGCCTATGGAAAAAGCAGCCGAATAATGAGGTGACCTATAACTTCTTTATGGCGATGGCGTTCTTTGCTCTATATTTTCTCTATAGGGGTGTGGCGAGCGTATTATTTGCGTATCATCCGGCGGTGCTTGCCGCAGTATATGCATCAAGCCATATTGCGCTGGGATTCTTTGCAGCGTTTTTGGTCAATATGGGGGTTGCGGGAATCTGGCCGAATTATACGTTCATTGCATTTGTGAGCACTTTAGGCCTGATGGCGGTGGATATTTTTTATAACATTATCTATCCGAACACGCCGCATTTTACTGCAGCGCATCACATCATTGAATGGGGGACAAACCCGCTGGTCGGAAAAATGCATACCTTGATGATTGGCCTGCCGCTTTTGCTGGTGCTGGGCATTTTTATTTATCAGGCACTGAAAAGCTGGGCAGACAGAACATTGCGGGTAAAAACATCGGTAATGATTTTCAGTATTATTGTGGGATTTTTCGGGCTGGTATTGCGCGATGTTTTTCCAAGCGTGATGAGCATATTTGTTTCCGACCTCAGCTATGTGTTTTTGATGGTGGTCGTAGCGGTATTCGTGGTTTAGGGCAGCATCTTGACTTCTTCCGTGTTTCTGGTTATATTAAGCGAAAGCCGCAAGGCTTTTTAATTTGGAACAAATGGCATCCCCATCGCGCATAAAAAAATATTTTACTGAAGTGGTTCAAGAAACCAAAAAGGTATCTTGGCCAACACGGCAGGAAACGCTGGTCTATACAGTAGTCGTGGTCATTATTAGCATATTGACGGCGTTCTTTTTGGGCGGTTTGGATTATTTGTTTACTTTTCTCTTGAAAAAATTTATATTGAAGATATAAGC
>JAJYZQ010000048.1 GCA_021799835.1 bacterium
GAAGCCGTACACTTTTTCGTTTACCAGTGCCGCTCAGCAGGTCATTCTGCCGAGCTTGCCCACAACCGGGCCGTCAACGCTTCCCGTTATTCCCACCGTGCCAACAACACCCTCCACGTCTCCCGTAACGGTTTTCAGTTCGCAAAACCAACCATCTCCCAGCACCGCAGCATATAATGCCGGTCAGCAGATATATAGCCAGTATCCCGGCTTAAAATTAAAAGATGAACAAAAACTGCCCGTACTCAATCAGTACTATAGCTTGGACTACTATGTGAACGATAATGATTTTTTGGCGACGGTAACTGAAGGGCCATGCCAGCAAACCGTGCAGATGATCAATACGTATTTGACGCAAAACGGCATTGATCCGAACACCGCAAAGATCGTCTGGTTTACTGGACCAAACGTATCGCAAAGCTGTGCAAGCTATGTGAATGGTTTAAACCACTGACATGTTAGTGGAGAATGCTGTGGGCGAATTGCGGATTGCCGTTCAGAAAATCGCGCGCAGAAAGCACCTTTTTTCCTTCCTGTTGGAGCGCATCAATGCGGATCGTCCCGGTTCCGCATTGAACCAATAAATCACCGGACGATGAGCGAACTACCGTACCGGGAGTGTCGTGTGAGCTTGCAGTATCTTCAAGAGCTATTTTTTTAAGCGTAATTTTGATCGGTGATCCGGAAGATCTTTTCCAGAATGCATATACGCCCGGCCAAGGATCAAATGCGCGATAGCGGTTATATAGTTCTTTTGCACCTGAATGCCAGTCAATGCGTCAATCTTCTTTGGTAATGATGGAGGTGTAGGTAGCTTTTGTATGGTTTTGTGGAAGGGGCTTGAGTGTGCCGCGCAGGTAATCACGCAGAGTATCGGCAAGCAGCTTCGCTCCCGCATTGCTCAAGTATTCGCTGATCGCGGGAAATGTTTGCTCGGGGTCAAGAGCGTAGAGTTGTGTGCGGAGGATCGGCCCATGATCCATTTCCTCATCAATGCGCATAATAGCGATACCCGTTTCCGTATCGCCATTTGCTATTGCTTGTTGAATAGGGGAGGGGCCGCGATAACGAGGCAGCAATGAAGGGTGCACATTCACCGCTCCCCATGGAGGGATCGTAAGAAGGGAGGCGGGTATGATCTTTCCATACGAAACGATCGCAAAAACATCCGGCGTATGTGCCTGCAGTGCCGAAGCGAACTGTGGATCACGGAGTGTCTGTGGCATCAACACAGGAATGGAAAGACGTTCAGCAGCAACGCGAACAGGGTTGGGAGTGAGCACGTGTTTCCTCCCTACGGGCTTGTCTCGTGAGGTGACCACAGCGGTGATGATATATTCGGCTTCCTGGGAGAGTTTTATGAGGCTTGGCACACTGAATGCTGAGCTGCCGAAAAAAATGATGCGGTGCTGGTGTGGCATATAAAGGCTACTGTTCTTTTTTATCTACGATGAGTGTTTTATTCAGATGATCGATCTCATGCTGAAATACGCGGGCGAGAAACCCTTTTGCTTGTATCTTTATTTTTTGCCCGTGCTCATCCCACGCTTTCAGGGTGATCTTCGTGGGGCGTTTGATATAGTAGAACTCTTGTGGGAAGCTCAGGCATCCTTCTTCTAAGATGTTCTTTTTTGCTGAATATTTTGTAATTTCAGGATTAATGAAAACCAGCACATCATCGGGTTTCAAGATGGACTTATCTTCCGGAAAGTCCTCAAGATATTGCGGCTGGAGAATTGCAAAAATGCTCCAATCATAGCCGATCTGCGGAGCGGCAAGCCCAATGCCATCAGGTGAAACCAATAGGGTATCGCGCAGATCTTGGATCGCTTGTTGCACTTTTGGATCATTGATATCAGTGACCGGTATGGCGGGCCTCCGTAATGTCGGATTTTTTTGATATTGCGGTATTTGTACAATGCTCATAGCTAATGTGTGATGATATGCGGCGGGTTAATAAAAAGGGTTATTTCTTTGGCGTACGGAATTTGACGGATGAGCAGATCGCGCCAGCGAATGTGCTCACGCGAATAAGGGGAATATCCGCTCGCAAAGAGCACTAATACTTCATATATATAATTGCCGCGGCGAAGCGGGATAAATGCGGGATGCGGTGGTATGATAGTTAACGTAAGCACAATTGACTGCTTTTCGGCAAGTTTCTGCATCCGTTTGCTTGCAGTATGTAGGGTGGCAGAGAGTTGTTGGGCAAGGCGTTCGGCGTGGCTGGCAGATCGTCCAGTGATAATTATTTGTATCATATCACTGAATGGAGGAAAATTGAACGCTTTTCGCTGTGCCCACTGATCAGTTGAGAATGTTTGGTCATCTACGGTTAATGCTTTATGGAGCGCGTCACTCTCTGGCTTGTAGGTTTGTATATATGGCTTGGTATGCTGCAACGCAGCAGTGAAAAATTGCTCAAGCCGCCGAAGTGTCATGTACAATTCTTCCGGCATAGAATAGTCCGGCAGGTTCAACAGCGTATCAATGCTTACAACTGCTCCCATGCCCAGGGCAACAGGTTGAGGTGCTGCGGTGATAAATTTTAATGCCGCAGGAGAGGCGATGAGCACTGTGCCAATGTGTTCAGCAAATTCATGCCATGTACGCTCTTGATCGGCAATTTTTGGTAACGCCACACTATCCAACCGCATGACGGGTGTCGCAGGAGGCAATAATTTTTTGATCTGCTGTTCCAGCTTTTCGCTGCCTTTGCCATAATACCGGATGCGCGGCGAATTGCAGGCAGAGCATGCAATGACGGGTTTTTTTGTGTATGCGCACTTATGGCATACCAGCATAGTTCCCTCGCTGTGATATACCAACGGTGTGCCGCAGTGCGGGCAGCTCTCTACGGCGCCGCAATCAGGGCAAAAAAGAAATGTGCTGTAGCCGATGCGGTCAATAAAAAGCAGTGCTCGTTTGTTTTCTTGAATGCTTTGTTGCAGCGCTTCGGCAACTGGTGGAGCGAGTATGGCATCTGCAGATGTGTGCGCGCGCATATCAACAACGTGCCAGGGCGCGCGCATATCAGCGATCGGTGTGTGTAGCGGCAAATGGTTCTCTGTGCAGAAATATCGCGTAGAGATGCTTATGGTGTTGCCGCCAAAGATCACCGGTATCCGAAGCTTTTGTGCGATCAAGATATTGCTTGCCGTAACGCTATAGTAGGGATGCTGGTCAAATGAGAAGTGGGCAGTGTTTGGCTCATCCTCTTCAATGATCAAACCAACGTTATGCAGGGGAAGGTGTATGCCGATCTTTGTGGTAATAATGATAAAGTTGGTTGAGGTTGCCGTAGTGCGGACTATTTCATATTGTGCCTTTTTTGCAGTTTTGCCGGAGAGCTGCAGGAGAGGCGTATTTTGCAGGGCAGCGGATCGGTGGTCAATGAAATACGCTGCTACTTCATACGACTGAATAATTTCCGGAACGAAAATAATAACACCCCTACTATGCTGTACGGTTTCTTCTGAGCACTGCATATAATAGGCATAGCGATCTCTTGAGCGGGGCTCTTGATAACAGGAGATCGGCAATTCGGTCTTTTCATCCATCGGTTCGGCAGGAATGTATTCTGGCGGCAATGCAAGATGATGGAGAAATTCTTTTTGCCGTTCCACTGACTTCATTTTGAGGATATAATCGGGAACCTTTGCTTGTGCAAATAATCCCAAGCTTTCCGCATAATACTTATGAAAGAGATAGAGCAACTCTAATTCTTGCGGTGTGTAAAGCGGATCGGAAATGACGGCTATTATTTTCTTGAGTTGGAAGCGTGAGCCCTTGATCTGTGCCTTCTTGTTCCGTGCAGATACTGTGCGGAATACTATCGCAAGCACAACACGGTTATTCAGCGAAACACTGACTATGCTGCCCGGCAACACCGCGGTCATACTGAAGTATTCCAAAACCTGATCATTGGATAAGGGGAGCTTGGTGAGGGGGATAACGTGGATGATATACATAGGGACTGGTTGAAACTCGCTGATTTTATGTTACAATAGAAAAAATATGCGTTATGAAAACCTCCCTCTTCGGCATCGGCGTGGACGATGTCAGTTTGCCTGAAATCGAACAGTGCATCAGTGCATACCTGGAAGATTCCCGGCAGCATTTCATTATTTTACCTTATTCTTTATTCTTTGTGGAAGCTGCCGTCAATCCCCAGCTTAAACGTATTTTTAACGGGGCAGACCTCTCTATTTTAGATGGCACCGGGCCGCTATTCGCACATCAATTGCTTTATGGCAGGCCGATCGCGAAGACGCGCGGCATAGATCTTATCTATGCGATGTGCGCATTATTGGCACCGAGCCGCCACTCGCTTTTTTTCTTTGGCGCGCGCGAGCATATCGTTGCGCGGAGTGTTGCTCATTTGCGCAGTCGTTTTTCCGCACTCCATATTGCGGGGTTTGCTGATGGCTATAAAGATCGGAATGGCGGCGTGGTAGATGCTATTAATCATAGTGGCGCGGATGTGCTTTTCGTGGCGCTTGGTATGCCGATGCAGGAATTATGGATCGCGAATCATCTGCACCTGATGCCAAAAGTAAAGATCGCTATTGGCATTGGCGGAGCGTTGGAATTTATTTCTGGCGCAAAACGTGATACGCCAAGGGTATTGCAGAATCTTGGACTGGAGTGGCTCTGGCGCATTTTCATCCAACCTCAACGCATTCCCAAAGTCGT
>JAJYZQ010000049.1 GCA_021799835.1 bacterium
ATCACTGAAGAAAGGTCCCTATGTAGACCAGAAATTATTGCAAAAAATCTCGGCGCTCAAGAAGGGCGACAAGGTTGTCATTAAGACGTGGTCTCGAGACAGTATGGTCTCTCCGGAAATGATCGGCTATTCTTTCGGCGTGCATAATGGCAAAACCCATATTCCCGTGTTTATCACGGAGGAAATGGTAGGCCACCGGTTGGGTGAGTTCGCACAGACCAGAAAATTTGTGCGGCATGGCGGGAAATTACAAAAAGCAGTAGAAGCGGGCGGCAAGAAATAAGGATATTTTACTATCTATGCAAGTACGAGCGGAATTACACTATTTGAATATGCAGCCCCGGAAGGTGAGATTGGTCGCCGACCTGGTGCGTGGCAAAAAAGCGATAGAGGCTGAACGGCAATTGTCACTGGGTACGCGCCGTGCAGCACGACCGCTCTTAAAGCTCTTGCAATCAGCGCTCGCTAATGCGCATAACAGCTTTAATTTGGAAAAAGATCAGTTGTTTATTGAAACGCTTATTGTGGAAGAAGGCCCACGGCTGAAGCGCTGGGTGCCGAAAGCCCGGGGAAGTGCGGGGACTATTCATAAACAGCGCAGCCACATAAAAATTGTGCTGAATGAATTGCAGACAGCAGGTGCTCGCGCGGGAAAATCAGCAAAAAAATCGGTGCCAGCTACAGCGCAGAAAAAAAGTGTGCCAGCGAATGTTGAAAAGAAGCCGGCAGCAAAACCTGCCACAGCGAAAACCGCAAAGCCCACAGCAAAGGAGGCGAAGCCGCGCACCGGAAAATTAAGCGAACAGGCGGCAAAGACCACAAAGCGTCAAGCGTCTGCACGCAGAATATTTAGGAGAAAAAGCATTTAATTATGTCGCAAAAGATCAATCCATTGGCATTACGATTAGGCATTATTCGGGACTGGAAGTCTCAATGGTTTTCTGATATGGATGTGTATCGGAAGAATCTGCAGCAGGACTATGTGATCCGCTCCTATCTGCAAAAAAAGATAGACCGGCAAGCACTGGAAGAGATATTGATCAATCGCTTTGCCCATGAGATCAAGATCACCATTCTTTCTCCTCGCCCGGGATTTATCGTGGGCCGCGGGGGAAGCGGTGTTGAAAGTTTGAAGAATGGTTTGGATATTGTATTAAATGGTGGAAAAAGCAAGAAAGACCGCGCACGGATCAAGCTTGATGTAGAAGAGGTGCGCCATCCGGAATCCCATGCAGCGCTTGTTGCACAAAATATCGCATTGGATCTGGAAAAGCGTATGCCGTATCGTCGCGTAGTCAAACAGGCAATGGAAAAGACCATGCAGAATAAGGAAGTGCAAGGCATTAAGGTTCAGGTAGCGGGGCGTTTGGGTGGAGCAGAGATTTCTCGCCGCGAGTGGTTGCTTAAGGGAAAAATTTCCCTGCACACTATTCGGGCAGATATTGACTATGCACACCGGGGCGCGTATACCACCTATGGCGTGATCGGGGTGAAGGTGTGGATCTATAAAGGTGAAATATTTTCTGCAAAACAAGCTATTGCTGAAGCACGAGACGTCAAGCGTAAGAAATAATTGAACGATTATGTTATTCCCCAAAAAGGTCAAACATCGCAAAACCCAGAGAGGCAAGACCCGCGGCAGAGCAACGCGCGGCACCACCTTGACGTTTGGCAGCTACGGATTGAAAAGCTTGGATACCGCTTGGTTGTCTTCCAAACAGATTGAAGCCGCACGGCGTGCCATTACTCATTATCTGCAACGCGGCGGCAAGGTATGGATCCGTGTTTTTCCTGATAAGCCTCAGACCCGCAAGGGAACAGAAGTCCCGATGGGTGGCGGCAAGGGAAACGTGGAATTTTACGTTGCACCCGTTGAGCCCGGCAGGGTCTTGTTTGAGCTTGAAGGCGTGAATGAAAAGATCGCCCAAGAAGCATTGCGCAAAGCGGCGTTTAAGCTTCCTATTAAAACAACATTTATTAAGAAAGATTAACGAGTAGTATGACGATGCAAGAATTGCGACAAAAAAACAGCCAGGAGCTAGCAAATCTTCTCTTACAAAAGAAGAAAGAGTTGGTGCGGCTGAAGGTTGAGCGCACGCAAGGGAAGATCAAGGATAACAGCATATTTTCCCGCACGCGCAAAGACATCGCACGCATCCTTACTGCTTTGGTACATCATCAATAATCCACGACGTATGGCAGAAAAAACTATTCAACAGAATTCCAATGCCGCAGTCCGAAACCCTAAAGAAATGGTGGGGCGCGTGGTTTCCGCAAAAATGCAGAAGACCGTCGTGGTGGCCGTGGATAAAGTAAAAGTCCATCCAAAATATAAAAAGCGATTTAAGGTGACGAAAAAATATTATGCTCATAGTGAGGAAGAATTCGCTGTTGGCGATAAGGTACGCATCAAAGAGCATAAGCCCGTATCTAAGACGAAGCGGTGGATCGTTACCGAAAAACTTTCTGCTACCCATTAATTGAACTTCTATGATACAGCAGATGACCAAATTAAATGTCGCTGATAACAGCGGAGCGAAAAAGCTCCAAGTGATCAAAGTGCTTGGCGGTTCGCGTCGGCGCTATGCGTACGTGGGAGACGTTGTGGTTGCTACGGTGAAGGATGCGGAACCGCGCAAAGTCGTGAAGAAGAAAAGCGTGGTGAAGGCGGTTATTGTCCGCCAGGTCGCTCCGCTTCGGCGGAAGGATGGCTCATCCATTCGCTTTGACGACAACGCCGCAGTTATTATTGAAAAAGGTACGGATATTAAAGGAGGAAGAATCTTTGGTCCGGTCGCGCGCGAGTTGCGCGAAAAGGGATTTTCAAAGATCATTTCTTTAGCAAAAGAAGTATTGTAAGCATATGATTATCCGCAAAGTAAAAAAGAATGATAAAGTGCTGGTCATTACGGGCAAAGACCGCGCCAAAACCGGAAAGGTCTTGAAGACCTTGCCTCAAGAGGGTCGGGTATTGGTAGAGGGCGTTAATTTTGTGATGCGCCATCAGCGTCCGCGCAAGACCAATGAAAAAGGCAGCATTATCAAACAAGAGCGCCCCATTAGCATTGCCAATGTGAAGATCATTTGCCCGCAATGCGCAAAAGCAACCCGTATTGGATTTGTGCGTAAAGATGGCGGCAAATTTCGCGTATGTAAGAAGTGCGGCGCTGAATTCAAATAATTTATCCCTATGTCACTGCAGCAACACTATCAAAACACTATGAGGCCGGAACTGGTGAAGGAATTCCATCACACGAATGTCCTTGCTGCGCCGCGCCTTGAAAAAGTGGTGGTGAACGTCGGCACCGGACGGTTCAGCGAAAATAAAAAAGCACTGGAGGATATTGCGCAATCATTAGCGCTGATCACCGGCCAGAAACCTGCGATCACGCGCGCCAAGAAATCCATTGCGTCTTTCAAAGTTCGCGAAGGTATGGATGTCGGTATGCGGGTAACTTTGCGCGGTGCGCGGGCGTTTGATTTTCTTGAGCGCCTCATTAACATCGCCTTACCGCGTACACGGGACTTCTCGGGCTTGAAAAAGGATGCATTTGATGCTAAAGGTAACTATACGGTAGGCATTCGAGAAGCCGTTATCTTTCCGGAGATCAATCCTCAGGAGATTCAAACCAATTTTGGCATGGAGATCACGGTGGTGGTATCCAGTAAGAGCAAAGCGGAAGCCCAAGCGTTTATTGCAAAGCTAGGGATGCCGCTTCAAAAGTAATTAGAATTATTATGGCAAAGAAATCAGTCATTGCGCGTGCGCAGAAAAAACCGAAATATCGCAGCCGAGCAATCAACCGCTGCTGGAAATGCGGTCGCAGTCACGGCTATATTCGCGACTTCGGCTTGTGCAGAATTTGTTTTCGCGAAATGGCTTCCGGTGGTTTGATCCCCGGCGTACGTAAGAGTAGTTGGTAAATCATCCTATGACAGATCCTATTGCAGATATGTTTGTGCGCATTCAGAATGCATCGCTGCGGCAAAAACCCGAAGTGGTAGTTCCGTTTTCTCGTCTCAAGCAAGATATTGCGGAGCTGCTGAAACGCAGCGCATTGATTGAAGACTTCACGAAGAAAGGGAAAAAAGTGAAGAAGTCACTGATCGTAAAGCTTTCGTATGAAAACGGGCAATCCGTGATCAGCGGGTGGAAGCGGATCAGCAAACCCGGCGTGCGCATTTATGCATCCTATAAAGATATTAAACCCGTACAAAGCGGATTTGGCATGGCAATCATTTCCACATCCGCGGGTGTGCGTTCAGATAAGGAAGCGCGACGCCAGAAAGTCGGCGGGGAAGTATTAGTAGAGATTTGGTAACGGTTATGTCTAAGATTGGCAGACAAAAAATTATCCTTCCCACAGGCGTTACAGCGAAGATCACGCCGCAAGCTGTTGCGGTGACCAGCGCAAAAGGAACGTTGAACGTTCCGGTGCCTGCTTGTATCGGTGTCAGCGAAGCAGATGGCGCGTTGATCATCGCTATGGTCAACCCCAACGCAAAGAATGCAAAGGCACTCTGGGGTACCACGCGAGCAATTCTCAATAACGCGGTTTCCGGTGTAGCAACAGGATTTTCAAAGAAAATGATATTAGAGGGCGTAGGGTATCGTGCAGAATTG
>JAJYZQ010000050.1 GCA_021799835.1 bacterium
GATCACGCGGATCTTCAGCAAGCTCGTATCGCGTGAGAAAATTAACGATGGTATTAATCTGTGTGGGGGTGATAACGAACAACAACACCGATCCAAGGATCTCCAATACGCCGTCTACACCCTTCAAAATGACGCCGATATCAAACGCCTCATGCAGATATTTTTCCGGTATGTATTTCGTCAGAGAGAATGTCATAGGAAAGAATATTTATGCCAACATCCTCCCATACTTTTAAAGGTTCGGCAATGGTGCGCACATAGTGATTACGCAAGCCCCGGGAAGAAGTCAGTGACGATGCGTGATCGAGAGATGCCAAGGCCACGCAGTATTTTATGCATATCTTCTACCATTTGCGGCGGGCCGGAGATATAAAATGTCCGCTCAGCAAAATCAGGCACTTCGCGGGTGATCATATCAGCGGTGATATGGCCGGTATAGCCATTCCACTCTGGCGGGATCTTTGTGCGATCGCTTAACGAGAGCACGGTGCGAATGCCCAGCGTATCATACGCCGCACGGAGCACGTCATAATACGCGATCTCATCAATAGTATTGTTTGCATAGAACAGTGCTATGTCGCGCTTTTCATTGGTATCCAGTAAATATTTGATCATACTGCGGAAGGGTGTAATGCCAATGCCTCCTGCAATGAAGGCAAGTTTCTGCTTGGTGTCTTTCGGCAAGGTAAAATCACCGGCAATCTGATGAGCAACGATCGTTTCACCCACTTTCAGTGATCGCAGCTTTTTCTTAAATGTGCTTGGCTGGTCATAAAATTTTACACCCAGCATCACCTGGCGTTCTGTGGGAGATGAAGCAATGGTAAAGTATCTGCGGATGCCGCGATTATCCGGATCAGCGTGGCCCAGCGTCCACTCCATATATTGTCCCGGCCGAAAGGTTACCGCATTATCTGGTTGAAAAATAAAATCAACTGTACTTTTGCCAGAGGAGACGATGCGTTTGAGATGTAATGCATAGCGGCCCTTTGAACTCACGAGAAACGCAAAAAAGTTTCCGGCAAGCAATGCAAGCTCCGGCGAGAAGTAGAGTGGGCCGAAATGTATCTGTGGCATAAATAGTATGCCGACCAGAATGCCAAGCATTATGCGGGTATTTTTGGTTGGGGGAAGGGTCAGCGGTTCGGTCAGCATAATGGATGCGAAGAAAAAGAGTGGTGAATAGGCGAGCACTTGTATAAATACAGTGAATACACCGCCATTCCACGAGGTAAGAATAGTTGCAATAAGCGTAGTGCTGATAAAAGCGAGGACGACATCAAACCGGCGCAATTTTTTTACCACGAGGTATCCGCCAATAGCGGTGAATGGGAGCATTGCCAGCGTTCCCACCCACCAACTTGCCGGCTGGCTGATGGTGAACGCCGTGAGCACCACAGCGAGTGCGGCAGGATTGAAGAGATGCTTGTTTTTTACGGTAAAAATATATTTTGATGCTTGCGCGAGTGCAGAGACCAAAATAAGAAAGGGCAACTGCGCAATAAACGGTCCTGCGTGAGGTGGAGAAATGATGAGTGCAAGGATGAGGGCGGTAATGTAAGTTGATTCACCGTTTTCCCGAACGCCGAACAATCGGGCGCTGAATTTATTGAAGAGCCAGTTTGCCGCGATCAGTATACCGGTGGAAAAGAGCAGTGCAGCAGGAGAGAAGTGCAGCACATTGAAAGAGCTGAGTGCCAAAGCAGCACCCAGTAATCCAATAAGCACATACAAAACGACGCGATACATCGTCGTGGTATTGAGGAAGCGATCTATAGAATTCATAAAAAGGGGGTTACTAATGAGTGGTTACTGGCTTGCAATATTTCGTCCATTGCGCGGTTTTAAGTGCGATGCCATCCCGGTCTATCTGATATCCCGCAAAGCCATTCAAGCGAGCAATAAATGCTGCACCTTCTCGCCCCATGGCAAATCCTGCGGTAGCGAATCGATCTGCTTCATAGATATTCGGACCAATGACCGATAAGCTGACCACCTCATTCAACTGTTTGCTTTTTGCGAGAGGGTTATATATATGATTGCCGCGCATATAGCTGCCGGACGTGGCGATACCCTCGTTGGTAATACGGAGCGTTTGTACGATTTGTTTGACGTTGAATGGATTGCGGATGCCGATTGTCCAGTGGCGCCGCTTGCCGCTTTTGCAGGATGCTTGAATATCTCCGCCGGCGTTAACAATAAAATCTTGAAATCCTTGTTCTTGAAGTTGTTGCGCGGCATGGTGAATAGCCCAACCTTTAACGATCCCAGAAGGGTCAAGTGAACCGTCCGGCGTGATGATGCTAAAATAGCCGCCAGTTTGACTTGTGGTTTCCGCTGCTAACTGTAAGATCTCTTGCAGAGCAGGACTTACAGCGTCTTGTGCAATATCTCCACGATTCAATGCACTGATCTCACTGGTCTTCTTATAGGTGCTGAATGTTTCATCAACCTGGCGGAAGTACGCAAAGATCCGTTCCAGATCGCTTGCTCCGGTATGGGCATCTTCAAGAGTAATAGTGATGGGCATGCCCATAATAATGCGGGTCTGTTTCATAGCAGTAGTTAGTGTTGAGCTTGCGCAAGCGCTGAGGAGAGCGACTGCACAAATGCCATACTGGTTTCCGTGGCGCCGGATACGCCATCAACTTGTGCGCTTTGGGCTTGCACCGCTTCTGCGGAGAGTTGCGGAACGGCAATGGAATTGACGTAATCAGAATACGCTCGACCGCTCGGGTGTTGAATAAATGTGACGTTGGTAATTTTTCCACCGCTAATAGTTGCTTCTACCTGTACCATACCATAAAACGCATCCGCACTGCTGCCAACATACGTGCCGTCTTTATAGAGCGAAGAGCTGGCCTGTTGCGCAGGCGGCGTTTGTGCCGGCTGCTGTTGCGCAGATCCGGAAGTTTGCGCGGCAGAATTATTTTGTGCTGCGGGAGAATATGGCGGAGCGGATTGTCCTGTGGAAGGGGGTGTTCCGCTGTTGCTTAAAGACGGTTGGGGAGCCGGCGGAGCAAATGATGTCTGTGGTGTGCTCAAAGACGGAGATGGTTTATGCGGAGAAAACAGAAAATATCCCGCGTACACTATGACGACCGCAAAAGATAAGAATACTTTTTTCATATCCTTTTACGCTTAATACGATAATAATATGGTTGCACTGCATACTACGGTGTTCGCGAGTGGTGTGGTGCAAATAGATATACGTGCAGAACGGGCAAGCAAAAAACAGCCCCGCAATCCTGCGGGGCTTCCTGCCGCGTTTGAATGGTCGTCTTTTGATTATACCCCTGCAGCGATGAGTGCCCATCGCATATTGTCCAGGGACTTTACGTAACCATTGCGGGAAAGTTCGCCCAATGTTTCCAGGACCTCTTCCGCCGGTGCTTCTACTTCTTCTGCGATCTGTCGCGGTGTGACGTCACCTCCCATCTTTTCTATTACCGCCAGTAACATCCGCTGATCTTTCCGCAGCTCCACACTGTTCCCTCCTTCGGTATGCCGTAGCTTTAGCGTAGGCTACCGGTATTCATAGTAGCTTTTGCTACTAAAAGTTTTTACGTGGTTATGCACAGTGTATCACTCCTGATGGATATTGTGAAGAGTGTGCCGGCGCGGACGGCGGCACTTTTGTCTGATGATATAATGGTGCAAATTTTCATCTCCGGTTTCTATGCGCACTGCTTTTCCCGTAATCAATGCATCAGCGATCTTTTGCCGTGCAGCAAGCAGCAGCCGATGTAGCGTACTTTGAGATATATTCATCTTTTCTGCCGCTTCTTGTTGTTGCAATCCTTGAACGTCGCACCAGCGCAGTGCTTCCAGTTCATCACGATGCAAGGTGACCTCTTCCAACAAGGAGAGGGGAACAGCCTGCGGCTTAAAGTAAAGGACGCGAGGATGAAATGCTATTCTGCGAAGTTTGTGTGGGCGAACCATTATTATAGAAAGTTAATAAATGAAAAAATTTTACTACTTGGCAGTGCCGTCCCGTTGTTGCGGGGCGGCATACTGCATAGGCAACGCTGTTTTACTGCTCGGATTGGTCAAAACGCGCCAGCCGTTCTTTCACGATGCGTAGTTCTTGTTCTCATTCTTCTGCTTCTGCGCGGAGGGCAGTTTGTTCGTTTTCCGGTTCTCTTGTCCGAGGAGAGAATCCGCGCCAGTTTCTTCCGCGAAACATTTTGCGCAATCCTCCGCCACAAGGCCCAAATCCTCGGCCAGTTCGCGGACCCATTCCTTGGGGTCCTGTTCCATCTAATTGTGGCATAAAAGTATAGGATTATTTTTTAGTATCCCGACCTTTTCATCTATTATGAATTATATGCCTTAATAAAAAAATGTAAAGATATAACGGGAGTATATTGCAATTTATTACTAAAGATGCTCATAATTATGCGTATTTGTTTGTGAACAAATACGGCATACTAAAGGAGGGGAAAAGGTGAGAAAGCTCCTGGTCATTATCTTAGTAGTTTTTGCGGGAATGCTTTGGGCTCCAACGCATAATAATCTCGCAAGCCACTCATCTAACACCGTAAAAACATCCGAGACGATACGATCACTACAGT
>JAJYZQ010000051.1 GCA_021799835.1 bacterium
CAAGGCCCTGGACGATAGCGGTTTTTCCCACGCCGGGATCACCCACCAGTACGGGGTTATTTTTTGTGCGGCGATTGAGGATGGCGATCAGCCGATCCACCTCTTCTTCCCTGCCGATCAGGGGATCAATAGCACCTTTGCGCGCTTTGGCAACGAGGTCTTCACAGAAATAGTCCAGAGCGGAACCGCTGCCCTGGCGATCCGGGGTCTGGGTGTGAGACTTAAAGAATGATTTGCGCTCATCATCCGGCTTATTATTTTTTTCCGGCGCGGCATTATTCTCGCTCGGCAAGATCAGCGAAGAAAACATATCGCCGGAGGAAGAGCGAAGCGCCTGCGCATTTTTGTCCAACATCATATTGACGAGCGTATCAAAATTATTGAAGTACGAAGCAGTTGCCACGATATCTTTTAGATTGCGCTGGGCTTTTTGGATCTTTGCGCGGAGATCGCTTGCAATGAGGTCATCCTGCAGAAGCACCGCCAGTGCAAGGTGTTCCGTGCCAATATATGCCATCTCCAGTTCCGCGCTCATCTTAAATGCGTCTTGCAGCGCCTTGCTGAAGTAGTGGGAAATGCCTTTGCGTGGTTTGCGCGCAGATTGGCTCACCGCCATTTCTTTTTCCCGCGCAATAATATCCAGCATATCCTTGGGCAAGATCCGCGCGCCCTTCAGCACCGAGCTACCGAAGCTTCCTTTTTGCAAATAAATGGAATAAAGCAAATGCCCCGCGCCGAGGAATTTTTTTGCCTGCGATACGGATTTTTTAGAAGTGCTGGCAGGCTGCTCGCTCGCGCTGAAGTCACGAGACGCCGCCAACGATTCAGCCGTCTTAATGGCTTCGCGGGAATTTTTTGACAAGCGCTCGGTGATATTATGCGGAAATTTAATCATAGGTATTGTATAGTAAGGATATAGTTTAGCACTCTCTCTACTTGAGTGCTAAGTGTAGCAAAACTGGCCAGAAAAGCAAGAAGGAGGAATGTGGGAATAAAGATGTTGGAGATTTCTCACATTTATTCAGGATGACCAGAAGGGTGCATCGCAGGCTCCGCTACAGCGGGATAAAATAACACTCTCATACTTATCTTTTCTTCCCTCCTCCTTTTAAGCATTTTAGCATCTCCTGCAGATATAACGTATTGATAACGTCTTTAGGTTCAAGCCAACCGCGGCGCGCTTGCGCAATGCCATACCAGAGAAAGCCGAAGTGGTCGCGGTTGTGTGCGTCGGAATCAATAGCAAATTTTGCACCGGCTTTTTTCGCCTGCAAAATATATTCGTCTTTCAAGTCCAACCGGTCAGGGATAGCATCAATTTCCAATATTGTTCCCGTCCGCACAGCAGCGGCAATGATCGCGCCCATATCCACGTCAATGGGTTCGCGCTTATTGATCAGGCGTGCCGTGGGATGGAATAAAATATCCAGATGCGGATTTTCCATAGCGCGGATCAGGCGCGCAGTCATCTCCTCGCGCGGCAAACGGAATTGCGTATGTACCGCAGCACCCACCACATCTAATTGCGCAAGCGCTTCGTCACTGATATCCAGCGACCCGTCTTTCAATATATTTACTTCAGCACCTTTGAGCACTGTGATGCCGGATAGCTCTTTGTTTACCCTATCTATTTCTTTTGCCTGTTTGCGCAAACCCTTTTCATCTAATCCCCCGGTCATTGCAAGCGCCTTAGTATGATCAGTAACAACGATGTACTGTAAGCCGGCTTTTTGCGCAGCGAGCGCCATTTCTTTTATGGAATTGCTGCCATCCGTCCAGCTGGTCTGCACTTGTAGGTCGCCTTTCAGATCATGGTAACCGATAAGCTGCGGCAGTGCGCCTTTGCGCGCTGCTTCTATCTCGCCACGGTTTTCTCGCATCTCCGGCTCCACATACTGCAAGCCAAGCGCTCTATACACTTCCTCTTCCGTTTTGCCCGCGACCATCTTTTTCCCCTTGAATAAGCCGTACTCATTCAGTTTCATTTTTTTCTTTATAGCGATCTGGCGCAGAGCAACATTGTGGTCTTTGCTGCCAGTGAAATAGTTGAGTGCGGCGCCAAAACTTTCTGCCGGCACCACGCGCAGATCAATATCCATACCATTCCGCAACTTTACCGCGCCTTTGGTATCGCCCTTTCCGTAGACCGCTGCTACGTTATCCATAGCCGTGAAATAATCAATCACTTTTTTGGGTTTTGTGGAAACCGCAAGGATGTCGCCGTCGCCGACAGTCTCTTTGCGGCGGCGAATAGAACCGGCTACCATAACTTTGGTAACGCCATCTACCTGCCCTAATTTCTTGGCAATGCCTTCAACCAAACTGACCACATCGGAAAGGAGAAAGCGCGTGTGCGATGCGCGGTAAAATGCGATCGCCTGCAAAATATTTTTTTCCGACTTCGTTCCGAAGCCCTCTAGTTTTGCTATTTTCCCCGCTTTGGCAGCGTGCTCAAGGCCAGCAAGATCTTTTACGCCCAGTTTTTTATAGAGCACCTTGATGCGTTTCGCGCCGAGCCCTTCCAAGCCAGAAAGCTCATCAATAGTTATAGGAATTTTTTGGGCAAGCTGGTCATAATAGCGGAGCTTGCCGGTCTTCAGCAGCTCTTCTATTTTTTCCGCGATTGACTCGCCGACTCCCGGGATATCTTCCAGTGCTGCAATGCCGCCGTGCGCGTAAATATCCGCCGCTTCTTCAGTGAGCGCATAGAGCGTTTCCGCTGCGTGTTCATACGCACGGATCCGGAAGTGATCATCCTGCATTTCCAGATAAAATGCGATGTGCGATAAGACCTTTGCAATGTCTTTATTGGTAAGCATAGTACTATTGTATTCTCCCTTCTTGCCTTTGCATACTTTACATAATGTAAATTCTGTGGTTTAAATAGATTAACGAAAGTTCTTTATAACAATGGAGGTGAACCGCAATGCAGTGAGGTGTTTGGTCACCAGCAAAAAAATCTGAGGAGGTGTCCCCATGAAAGCGTTCCGAATGGGAGCAGTACTCGTGATCAGCATGCTGATCATAGCATGTGCATTCCCGAGCGTGTCGGCCGCACAAGGCCAGAGCAATGGCCCGCAACTCGCCCTGCCCACCCCTGTGCAGAGTACCTTCACCTACAAACAGGATGCAACAACAACTCTTTCCGTCCCCGTGGCGATCCACGATCAGCCATTCCCTGCGCATGATGGTCAGGCACTGCCTGCCGTCTATATGAGCATGCGGAACTTCAGCTATGACGCGACAACCGGCGTTCTCAGCTACCAGATTCAGATCTCCAACGATCTGCCCGTCGCCGTGGACAACTTCGGCTACCTGCAGCAGCGGATCGTATTCTCCAACAAGGCAAACGGGAAATACTCCGTGATTGATATGAACCCCGTCAATCTCATCAGCACCGCTGTGGGGTCGGGAGCTACGGTCGCGGTGGATGCATCGGCAAACGTCACATTAGGCACGTGGCCGCTCACCGACGTTTACTATCAGCTGCAAGGATTGTTCGACTACGCGGGCAACTTCAGCGATATCGGTGGCAGCTGGTACACCAAGCCGTTGCAGCAGCTGGAGAACCAAGGGAAGCTCTTCGGTTACTTTAAGGACGGCGTCACGACCTTTGAACCAAACACTCCTGCCACTAGGGGTGCGGTGTTCAAGATGATCGTGATTGACCTGCTGGGCCGGCCGTCGGCGCAGTTTAACCTGTCTCAGATGCCGTTCACGGATTTCTCCGTGAGCCATGACACCAGCATACCATTCCCCTACCGCAGCGCGACCAAGTTCCAAGATCCGAATGGTGTGGCGGTCATCACGCCAAACCAGTACTTCTACTATGCTCTTGTCCTCAAGGACAAAGGCATCGTGAAGGGATATCCGGACGGGTCAATAGGCATCTATCAGAACGTCACACGAGCGGAAATGGCAGCCATGCTGGTACGGATCTGGGAACAGAACGGCCAGCCACTGCCTGAGCCGAACCACCAGATCTTCAGCGATGTCCCGCCCTCGTTCTGGGGATACGCGGACATCCAGAAGGCGTACCAGATAGGGTTCATCAAAGGGTACCCTGATGGCACGTTTCAGCCGAATGCTCCGATCACCCGCGCTGAGGCGGAGGTTATGTGCCTCCGTGCAAGCAAGTAGCACCTGAAAGGCCGACTTTTTTCAAAGCCGGCCTTTTGCTTGATATACCAAGATCTTGGTAAGGGCAATTCTCTTTCTGGTCATTCCACACCTACTCCATATCATCCTGATCCTGAAACAAGCTTGTCTGCCAGTAGGCAGGTTCAGGATGACAGACTACACCCGCTGAACGGAAACAATATTGGTAACGCCGCGGAAGGTAAGCGGGATGCCGCCGGTAATAATAACTGGATCGCCTGCTGCGCAAAGAGTATTTTTTTGCACGAATGTTTTTGCGGCAGCAATTGCTTGCTCAACATTTTCCGGCATTTCCGGAAATGCGTATGCTTCTACGCCCCAACTGATGCGCAGCGACTCTATTGCATCAGCATTGGGGCTAAGCGCAATG
>JAJYZQ010000052.1 GCA_021799835.1 bacterium
GATAATACTCATAACGCCATAGCTCCGCTGACGCAGGGGCGCTATATCATCATTGGTCCCAGCGCAAAGATCTTGTCTCTTAGTATGGATAAGAATTTTTATCCGGCAGAGAGTACAGCAGTGGTTTCTTTGGCGATCATCGGCCCGGCGGACGGATCAACGCTACCCAAAGATGGTACGGTTGAAGTAGATCTCATTGATAATGGCAAAGCGTTGCAGCGCATAGATAAAAATGTCCAGCTGAGCGCGGCAGAGCAAAACCTGACATTCAATGTTCCTATTAGCCAACCCTGGTATAACCCATCGGTTCAGGCGCGCATTGTGTATGATGGCAAAGTGTTGGATAGTGTAGGGCAAAATCTGACCTCACCCAACAAGCCATCACTTATCTCTATGCCAAACCTTTCGGCGGGGGATTGGCTCTTTATCGGGCTGGGCGTTATTATCCTCGGGTTGATCATTGCACTCATAGTGCTCCGTAAAAAGCCGAAGAAAACGAAATTGATGCATGCAGTGCTCATAGTGATGTTGCTCACGGGGTATCTGGCAGCTGCTCATACGATCTATGCATCCACACAAAGCACGTCATCTTCCGCGAACTGGTGGGAAGGCAATACAGAATATTATGGCACCATTACCCTGCAAGCGACTGTTCCGGACTCAGTAAACGTCGGGAGCAGTTTGTCTGTATCAGGAAGTGTAATTCTGAATAGTTGTAGTAATGCGTCGTTTACGGGTACAGTGTATACGCGCATTAGTGATTATGGAAACGCAGATAGTTACTATGTGAGTGGCAGAGATTCCAGTCCGGGATCATTTTATATGACCCTAGACACTTCAGGAGAATCCGGTGGGTATCATTCAGTGTTGGTGCACGCCATAGGGAGCGTTACATTCCCCCAATCAGGGCGAACCCAATCCTATGATCTTTTGCTCACTTTTAGTACGAATTTTGTTGCGCCGACCCATTATGCATGTAGCGGAAGCAGTTGTGCGAAAGTAAGCGGTGCAGGTTCCGATTCATGCTGGTCCAATGCCGACTGCTCTACGCCCACCTATCACAACGCTTGTCAAAATAATTCTTGCGTCTCAGTGAGCGGTTCCGGTTCCAACCAATGTTATTCAAATAGTGACTGCTATGCGCCGCCGGTAAGCCATAATATCTGCAGCAATTATAGTTGTATCAGCGTAAACGGATCTGGCTCTAACCAATGCTATTCCAATTCCAGCTGCGGCACGCCTCCGCCTGCGTATTATTACTGGAACTATACTATCTTGCCCGTGGATAGCAGTACCGGACAGGTTTTGAACAATGCGTTTTATACATTTGCAACGAGTTGTTCCTCTTCTTGGTCGGCACAAAACATGGCACTGAGCGAATGGAACAATGGACAATACATTTACGGTTCGCACTATGTGTATACGACTTGTTCAAATAATGCGGATTGGTGGTATTTCTATACTGTTTCACAATTCACCCAAGGCTCAGCCACCTACAATTACCAATCTTATAGTCAAAGTGGCAGCAACGGATATTACACGATCTATATCTATTACCAGAAACAACCGCAATATACTGTTTCAGTTGCAAAAACAGGAACAGGAAGCGGGACGGTAACGTCTAGTTATGGTATGAATTGTGGCAATACCTGCAGTGAACAGATAAATTCAGGAAACACTGACTATCTGTATGCTTCGCCTAATGCAAATTCCACATTCAGTGGCTGGTCGGGCGCGTGCAGCGGAACGAACACTATGTGCAGCTTATATGTGAACAGCAATAAATCAGTTACGGCGACATTCACCTACAATCCGCCTCCGCCGCCGACAGTATCGCTTACCGCAAATCCTTCCAGCATTTATACCGGCCAATATTCATCGCTTTCGTGGCATTCCACCAATGCGACCAGTTGTACGGCATCGGGAGCATGGAGCGGCAATGTATATATCTCGGGCTCACTGAATATCCAGCCGTCATCTACTTCTACGTATATGCTTACCTGTTATAACTCTGCGGGCACACCCGCCTCGCAAAGCGCTACCGTTACGGTTCTACCGCTCTCGTATGCTATTGGCGTCACGTCTTCAGCGAGCGGCATCCCGATCTCAAGCAGTGTGGCGGGCAATGCGCCCTATCCCTATCCAAGCTATTACATTGTACAAAATAATCCTTTCAGTACCGTGCTATCTGCGCCAGATATCGCAAAAGCATACGGCGGCCTCTATGTATTTTCTACTTGGGCGCATGATCCTGGCGTATCATTCACGGATCTTGGTTTGAACGGATCAAATTACCGCGCGCAGGCAGCGGAATACACGGGCACGCAAGGGTTCAATGCATCAAATAGAACCGTCAGCGCACGGTATACGCCATACTATTTTGACATCAGCCCAGCGGCAAATCCCGCATCCGGCATCATTCCCTTGGCAGTCAATTTTTCAGCAAACCCATCAACCAATATGCCGCAAGATCTCCCGGATGTAACCTACTTATGGAATTTTAGCGATGGGTCAACATCAACACAGCAAAATCCCGCTCACACCTTTGCTCAAGCGGGGACGTACCGTGTTACATTAACGGCGACTGATGTTGACGCAAGCCAGGTGCTCGGCAGCACGGTTACGCGAACAGTTGATCTGACCATCAGCGCCGATTATGCCAACCCGCAATACAAAGAAACAACACCATAAGTGGTTAGAACAGCGATACGATAGCGGTAAGGGTAGCAGCGCTCATCGCGATAAAAGTGATCCAAAGAAAAAGATTGGACATTTTGCCATTCGTATGGTGGTGCATAATCTTTTTATTGTTGCCGATCTTGATGATGAGGTAAATAAGCGGAGGAGCAGCAATGCCATTTAACACTGCGGCCAAGATCAGTGCCTTGATAGGATTGAGCCCCAGGAAGTTCATTAGCATCCCGAGAAGCATTACGGCAATGATCGCGCCGTAAAAATGCCGGCCTTCCCAAAATTTTAGCGATAATCCCTCTTCCCATTTTGCAGCTTCGGAAAGTGCGTATGATGCGAAGCCGGCAAGCACGGGAATAGCGAGAAGTCCGCTGCCAATAATGCCGATCGCAAAGAGCAGCTTGGCAAAGAATCCCGCATAGAGGAAATTATGGACAAGTGGTTCAAGTGCTGCTGCTGCTTGTACAGCGGTATTGATATTCTGCACGCCATTCTTATTGAGCACGAGTGCGGTAACCACAATAATGCTCCAAGTGACGAATTCAGACATAATCATACCGACGGCATTATCCAGCCGCATAGCAGCGAGCATTTTTTTGATCTTTGCAGTGAAATGGGGATTATCTACCATACCTGCTTCTTTTTCTTCTTCTACCTCTTGGTTGCCTTGCCAGAAAAAGAGGTATGGTGAAATGGTGGTGCCTAAAACGCCCACGATGATAAACAAAAAATTGAAATTGAGTTCAAAATGCGGGGTGATCGTCTGGCGCAAAATGTATCCCCATGGCACATGGATCATAACAAGCGTGAGCGGGTAGGCGAAGAGAGCAAAAGTGCTGAGTTTTAATATTTTTGCATATTGCCGATACGGGACGAATAGTTCCAAAAATACAATGACCGCAGTAATGAACACGATGCCGATGAAAAACGGTAAAGGAATGAGCAGGTTAACTGTTTCCACCATAGCGCCAATATCCGCACCGATATTAAAAATATTGGCAAACACCATCAGCAATACGGCAAAATAGAGCACCTTTCTGCTGTAATTGTTGCGGATGACTTCTGCGAGGCCGCTGCGAGTTACCACACTGATGCGCGCCGCAGCTTCTTGCACGGCGATCATAAAGGGCAACATCATAACGGCCGTCCATAATTGCTTCGTGCCGAACTGCGCGCCGGTTTGCGAATACGTAGCAATGCCTGACGGATCGTCATCGGCGGCTCCCGTCACCAGCCCCGGCCCCAATATCCGCCAAAATCTGCTTAACTTCTGACCCATCCGCTCTTTTTTATGCATATAACGGTGTTATCTTTGTTAAAGTCGTAAAATTATGGTTTAATAGAAGTAGGTCTAAAAACACTATGCGCACGGAAAAAATTCGCTATGTTACTGCAGACGGCACCCCTATTATAGCCGATTATTTTCCGGTTGAACATCCGCAAAAATTTGCCCTTCTTTCCCATATGATGCCGGCAACCAAAGAGAGCTGGTCAGCGCTTGCCGAAAAACTAACGCAAAAAAATATCGCAGTGCTGGCACCCGATCTTCGCGGCCATGGTGAAAGCATAGCAGATGCCGCAGGGAATACTCTTTCCTATGCATCATTCAGTGACCAAGAACATCAGCAAAGCATTCAAGACCTTGAAGGGGCGGTAAATGTTTTGCATCTGCTCGGTATGGATCAGGAGAACAAACAGCTCATAGTCATTGGTGCGAGCATTGGCGCTAATTTATCATTGCAATACGCGGCACGCCATGCGGTGTGCGGATGTGCGGCAATTTCCCCCGGCTTAGATTATCATGGCATTCGGCCGCTTGAATTTATCAAACAT
>JAJYZQ010000053.1 GCA_021799835.1 bacterium
CGCAACCAGCCCTGGTGCTGCCGTCCCCCCCTTACCAACCAGTCGCAGGAAAAAGAACGCCATCTTCCCGAACAAAAGCGCACAAAAAAAACGAATAGTCATACTAATAATTATTGCCCTCCGCTATACGGAGAATCTTCATAGATCTGATTGGAATAGCTGCCGCCAAATGCCGTACACCACGATTGCGGCGGGTAATACCATTTCCAGTTCTTTACGCCGCACCGCTCCGGATCATTGGGGTTTTCCAGTTGTGCGGTGAGATCATAGGCCTGCCCTTGCTGACCGTTCACTGTTAATACATTGCCGTATGAATATTCATAGCCACCGGCAACCCAGGGAGGGCCGCCGGAATTGATCGGATCAACCGGCAGTGCAGAGGTATAGGTGGGAACGAGCGCAGGGATCCACGCAGAGCCCCCCGTAGAAAATACGTAACAATTGGTATTGTATCCGCATGTGCCGGCCACGGGATATTCGCCATGCGCATCATAATAGAGACTCAGCACACTATGAATGGTTGCAAGGTCTGCCTTGCGCTTTGCATCGCGCGCCTTCATTGCGGAACTTGCTAAATTGACGATGATGAGTGAAGCCAAAAGGCCGATGATCGCAATGACGATCAGCATTTCTATCAGTGTAAATGATTCGGCGCGCGTAGGAAATTTTTTCATACTCATTGTGTCAGCGGGTTAGCTATAGTATAATCAACATTATGCTAATGAGCAAGAAATGAATAACCCCGCAAATCAACCGGAATTTGTTGTATTGGTGAACGAACAGGACGAAGAGATCGGCATTATGCCGAAATCTCTCGTGCATACTGCACATACCCCCCTGCACCGCGCATTTTCCTTATTTCTCTTTAACACTGCCGGACAAGTGCTCGTCCAGCAGCGTAACACCCAAAAACTCACCTGGCCGGGGGTGTGGTCAAACTCCTGCTGTGGCCATCCGCAGCCAAAAGAAAAATATCGTGATGCCATCAAGCGCCGCGTTCGTTTTGAACTCGGTATTGCGATGACGCATTTGTATAGCATTTCTCCGTACCGTTACACGTTCGTACACAACGGCATTCAGGAAAATGAAGTGTGCCCGCTATTTGTTGGCATTACCGATGACCAACCACAGCCAAACGCCGCAGAAGTTGCGGCATTTCGTTGGATGCCTTGGGAAGAATTTTTGCACGACCTCCGCGAACATTCCGATCAGTATTCGCCATGGAGCATTGAAGAGGCCCAAATCCTTGCCAAAAATGCGAAGTTTAAGAGATTCCTAAAAAAATTTATTCTAGTGGGCGCGTCCTGATTCGAACAGGAGGCCTTCTCGGTGTAAACGAGACGCTCTAACCAGCTGAGCTACGCGCCCAAGTATTAGTGTGGGTGCAGGAGGAATCGAACCTCCAACCGATTGCTTAAGAGGCAACTGCTCTGCCGATTGAGCTATGCACCCATTCCATAATACTTAGCAAAGTACCACCAAAATCACTTGGTGTAAAGTAATGCTATTGCGCATGGTGACCATCATTGACCGCAACGTACGTCCAGTATGCATTACTGAGCGTTGAAAATCTGCTATTAAAAGATTTTGCATCAATGAACAGCCATTTATTTTGCGCGAACATACTGGCAGGTGCCGTAAGCACAATATGCTGGCGGTCATTGGTGATATGTAATTGTACAGCAGAATTATGAACTGCAGTTCCGTTTGTTGTTTCCGCAAGCTTCCCATCTCCTGAAACGTCAAATGTGTATGCAGTATACGTTCCATTCTGATCTTGTCCTTTCAGAGACCATTCGTAATTCATCCGATAGTCCGTTTCATCGGCAAGATCCAAATGAAACGTGACCGTCTCCGGCGAAAAATCCACATACGCCTGATCAATGCGCGAACCCGGATAGAATGATACAAAGGGATTAGTGCCGAAGATTGGCAATGACACCTGCGTATTCGTTGAAAGCGCAGCCGCCAGAGAAGGCGCGGCAAGCGTTACGCGATGCGGCTCGTACGGATAAAAGATCTCATTTTGCCGCACATAACTTAAGATAAAATCGCCAATAGTGATCATCTGTGACCGATATCGCTCTAATGCATTCTTTTTTCCTGCAACCTCTTGAGTGGAAAGATCAAGGGATTGCCAATGAGGGAATAGCCGAATAACATCTGCGGGTGGAACGAGATACGTATCCTCATGCAAGCCCTGCGGCGTGGGCCAGAAGCCATGATGCACAATATAATAATATATCGCTGCGTGAGAATCGGTTGAATTGAGCACAGCGACCGTCCCCATACGATAGACGGTATTATGATCGGGATGCAGATCAAATACGCCCGGCATCACCACCATAGTAGGCTGATAGGCATTGATGATCTGCTGCAGATCTTCAACAGCATTTGCGGCGTTATAAAGCTGGTCAGCGTGATAGGAAAATGAGTATGCAGTTTTATCAAACCCAGAATACGGGCTAGTGTAGGCAGCGCTGGTTGCCCAGGAAGCATTCCACATTGCATTCGTTCCGCCATCGGGAAATCCTAACCAAGAAATATTCTGCTCCCCTATGCCTAAAGAACCCAGGGCATTTTTCGTCTCTTGGTAACGAGTATACGCATACTCTTGATAGTATGCGTGGGAAAGTGTGCGCCGATGATAAAAATCCTGCGCAGCAATTTCAAAGCCATCCCCTGCGGTAACATATACCACTTTTACGGTGCCGCCTGTTGCCAAAACCCGCTCCATCAATCCGCCTGCAGCAATAACGCCGTCATCCGGATGAGGCGAGAGGACCAGTAGGCGCGTGTGCTGCGGAACATCCATTTGCGTAAATGTTGCGTGCACAAAATAGTTGGTTATATATTCTCTAAAATAAAAGAGCGTGAAAAAGAGTGCGAGCAAAACGAGCGCAACAATTACCACCACCGTCACCAATCTGCGGAATTTCGTAAACATATTTGTAAAGCGATTCAGCGAGCTTTCGGCGAAAGCATTTTTTTCGCGGGCGCAGCAGAAACATCCGCGGACTTTCTCGTTTTTTCTGTTACCCAAAATCCCATATAATGCCCCAGCATCAGCCGCGTTTGGGATTCCACCGCAGGAATAGAACTGAAAATATTAAGCGTAAAGGGAACCATCAGCCACTCCAGCGCAAGCAATATATATTTATGTTTGCCATAATAGTCCGGCCGCGGCGGCATCAGGCGCAAACTGAAATACACCGACGTCACCAATCCCAACGTTGCAAACGTCATAAGATCTCCCGTTATGCGCGGCAGATTATATGCGACCACACTCATATGGAAGGAGCTTCCGCCGAACAAGATCGGCGCCCAGCCAAAAAGGAAAATAATGAGTGAATTAGTTGCCCATGAATAATAATTTTCAAACGTCCCTAAAATAAACAAAACTTTTTTTGACCATTTCATCTTGCTTTTCAAAGTGCCGAAGATCACATAGGGCACATTTTCCACGCCATACGCCCAGCGGCGATGCTGCAGATATTGATTGCCCACCGTTTTCCAAAATGTTGGCGCAACATTCGCATCCATAGAAATAGGGTAAAAAAGCGGCGTGATCTTATACTTCCCATCATAATAGAGAAAACATTGCCAGAATATGCGCGAATCTTCTGACACCACATTGGTTTGCCAAAAACCGACTTCCACGAGCGCTGCAAAACTCATTGAGTGCGAAGAGAACGTTGCCATACTATCCGGCCGCTCCTGTTGAATAACCTGCCAAAACGTTCCGGAAAACGCGAGCACCCGAGCAAGCGCCGGTGTCTGCCAGATATGATTCAAATAGACGGGAATAGGTTGGAAGCTGGAATGCAGCGGATCAGGAGTGGTGAGATAATTATATGTCAGCACGCCGAAATATTCCGGCAACACTTGCGTATCAATATCAAACGAAGAAACAATAATATGGTCATACGGAATATTTCGCGCGTCAATGATCTTTGCCTTCACCTCCTTAACCGCCCACGTTTCATTAGAACCCTTTCCCGCAAGCTCTCCAGCAATATTCGCCGGATGCACCGTAATAAGAAATGCAAAAAAATTGCTGCCAAATTCTCCCCTGATGCGTTCGGCAAGCTGCTGAACCGCCTCTCCTGCCCGCTCTTCAATGGCAAGCACCACAATCATACGATCCAACGGATAATTGCTTTTTTGCAGTGCGGAAAAACTTTCTCGCACGAGATCATACGGCTCTTTATACATCGGAAAAACAACCAGATGTATGATATCTTCCCAGCGCTTGACAGAGAGCGACGGGGAAAGAACTTTTGCAGGATCAGCTTTTCCCTGCAGCTCATCCAGTTTTTTGCGCCAATTCATTTTGGTGTTCTGCTGCATCTTATTGAATGACGGGCGCATATGCGAAGATAGATAAATAGTTTTAGCTATCCAATACACATCAAAGATGATCACAAAGATCGCCACCCAAAGCGGCCGATACCATGACAAAAAGAACAAG
>JAJYZQ010000054.1 GCA_021799835.1 bacterium
CGATGAGGTCTTGGAGAGTCATAGAGATTCATCGGATTAGTGGTTATGGTTGTTGTAGAGCATTTTTTGATGCTGATTGGCTTCGTCGCTCACGATCTTGCCATCTAAAATATGAATGATGCGCTGGGCATATTCAGCGATATATGGTTCGTGGGTGACCAGAATAATGGTATGGCCGTTTTCTTCGTTTAACCGCTGGAATGTTTCCATAACGATCTCGCCGGTCTTTGTATCCAGGTTTCCAGTCGGCTCGTCAGCAAAAATGATAGAGGGGTTGTTGATGAGTGCGCGGGCAATGGCAACGCGCTGCATCTGACCGCCGGAGAGTTGGTTAGAGAGGTGGGAAAAACTTTCGTCCGCAAGCCCTGCACTGCGGAGTGCCTGTTCGGCAAGTGCGCGCCGGTTCTTTTGCGGCACGCCGGAATAGATGAGTGGCAGCATAACATTGCGCAGTACCGTGGTGCGCCGAAGCAGATTAAATGCCTGAAATACAAAGCCGATCTTTTTTGCGCGGATCTCGGCAAGCTCATTTTCGGACATTTTGGATACATCTTGTCCGTCCAGAAGATAGGTGCCGGTAGTTGGCTTATCAAGGCACCCTAGAATATGCATCAGTGTTGATTTTCCTGAGCCGGACGGCCCCATAATGGCGACAAATTCTCCTTCCTGCACGGTTAAGCTGACACCTTTCAGCGCTTGATATTCCAGATTGTCGTTGGTATAGGTTTTAGTGATGTTCGTGCAATCAATAACAGTTTTTGGCATAGAAGAAAGTTATGTTATCCGCCAAATCCCACACCGCCTCCCGTTGCACGGCGGTATTGATTGACCTGTGCGGCATTGCCGCCACCAATAAATGTCCCACCCGGTCGCTGGTTTGTGGCGGATTGAGCAGATGAAGTTGAGTTGGAGGATCCCGCAGACGCTTTTGCGTTTTGCGTGCCCGTGATTACGGTATCTCCTTCAGATAATCCGCTGATGATCTCGGTCATCGTGGCATTGGATAAGCCGATAACTACCGGCTGTTCAGTTACGGTATTGTCGCTCTTGAGGATCTTGACGTATGCCGGTTGAGCTATAGTAGCAGGAGCAGTTGCAGCGGTGGTCGCTGAGGCAGCCGTGGCGGAAGAAGTTGAAGGAGTTGCTTGTTGTTGTGCGCGATGGGTGAGGAATTGTGCGCGAGCGGCTGTAGAAAATCCGGTAGCAGAAGAGCTGGCAGTAGAAGTTTTGCTGTTGGAGGATGTGTAGCTGATCGCAGCATTTGGCACGAGGAGAACATTATTTGCCGAAGCGGTGATAATATTTGCGGTAGCGCTCATTCCTGGCTTTATTTGCGGATCGTTCCCATTGATAGACACATAGACGCTGTACGTAACGACACCTTGCGACACCGTGCCGGTAGTATCTACGGATGTTACCGTGCCATTTTCATGGACATTAGGCAGAGCATCAAAGGTCAGTGTTGCGCGATCGCCGGTTTTTATTTTTGCTGCGTCCACTTCATTGACCGTTAGTTGCGCCATATTGCTCGCGCTAATGAGGTCAAATGAGTCAGTGCCGCTGGAAACATTTTGGCCCAGCTGAATATTCACTGCTGAAACAATGCCAGCAATGGGAGAGGTGATCGTATCATAGCTCAAATTAGTTTCTGCGGTTTGGAGGTTGTTTTCCGTATTTGCCACAACGATCTGCTGCGCTTGTATTTGCAGCTGCGTTGGCCCTTGTTGTAACTGGGTGAGTGCTTGCTGTTTTTCGGTGAGGGTTTCCTGAAGGGTAGCGATGCTTGCAGGAATGGTTTGATTTTGCAGAACACTCAAGGTCTGCTGCGCTTCGGAGAGCTTCTGTTGCGCGGCGGCCAGAGCGCTTTCGTCAGCTTGCAAGGTGGTAGTGTTGGTTTGTCCGACTGATGTGATATTGTTTTGGTCGGTGGTTAAGGTGGAAATATTACCATTAACTGCAGAAATGTCGCTTGGCAGCGCGGTGTGCATAGTGTTCAGCGTGCTTGCGAATACATAACGCGAGTAGTTGAAATTAGTCGTCGGACTCGGATTATTGATGATTTGTGTAGTAACATTGTTGGCATCGGTCAGTGCTGCGGCAATTGCTTGTGCTGCATTCACCGTGTCATTGACCAATGTGGTGATGTCGGTCTGGGAAGATGTAGCGGAAGTGGTTTGCAGGTCATTGAATGCAGTGGCGTATGCGGCCTGTGCAGCAGTGTAGGTAGTTTGTGTGTCGGTCAGCAATGCATTATTTTGGCCAAGATACGTCTGGTAGCCGGTAAACCATTCGTTTTGCTGCAAAGAGGTTCCCATAAAACTGGTCAGATCATTGAGTGCGGCGGACAGGTTAACAAATGATCCGGAAACGTCTGTATATGATTTCGTGTAATAGGTGCTGACGTTTTGCCCGGTCGTTGTTTGCGCTTGGTTCAGTGTATTCTGAGCGCTGGTCACGGCATTTTGTGCCTGCGTAACCGCATCCTGATCTTGTTGCAGTTGGGTATGGTTTGAATCCTCTTGCGTTTGCAGGGCGCGCTGGGCCTGGGCAACCGCATCTTGCGCCTGGGTAAGCGCATACGGGGTTGGAGGAGCGATAAGCTGAGCCAAACTATTTTTTGCTGTTGCTAAACTGTTTTGCGCGGCAACGACATTTGCTTGTGCGGTAGTATCATCAAGTGTTGCCAGCGTGTCGCCGGCGTTCACCTGCTGCCCGGCTTTAACCGGAATGGTCGTAACCGTTCCCGATGCTTGAGGGCTGACTTGTAGTGCGGTCTTATTGCTGGGGATCACCTGTCCGCTTTCCATAACAGAGACCACCAGATTGCCGCGAGTTACTTTTGCAGTGGTATACGAAGGTGCTGCAGTGCTATGATTAAGGGCATAAATATACCAAATACCGCCAACCGCGACCAAACCGACAAGCGCCCAAAGAAACTTGGGATGAAATATTTTCTTCATAAAAGTGTGTTCAGTAATATACGCGGATAAAGTTGGCCTTTATTTGGCCAGTAGGCGTGGGTGAGCCAATGATGACCACATTGTCGCCGGACTTCACGCTATCAAGCGGTATGCGTTGGCGATTGGAGAGAATGATGGTCTGGGGGGAAACTTGGGAAAGCCGTTCCACGCCGTCGCTGCCACTCACGATCAAGTTGCCGCTCACACCCGAAGTGGCAAAACGAATGCCTACTACGCTGCCATACACCCCAAAGGCGTTCAGATCGCGGTCATTATCCAGTATGCCGCCGATAACTGATGGAGGCGGCAAAGGGGGCGTTGCGAGGCCAGTGAAATTGGCAAGGTAATTCTTGCTCCAATTGCATGCATAATCGGGGCGCGTATAGCCGGTTAAGGAGCCAACCATAAATGCGCCAACTAAAGCAATAATGGCGATCAATGCTTTAGCTGCTCCCCATATATACGGATTACTACCCGTTTTTGGTTGCTGTTTCTGTTCCATATCCATAAAAGATGATCGTCGGGTTATTACCATTTATTATGTGTATATTGTATATGATTGTCAATATTTCGTATCTTCATATGGATGAATTTTTGCACGTTCAATACCATAAAATATGCGGAAAGCAGCATAATCAGCAGCAGGAAAAGTGCCGAGAGAATATCAAGCGTTGGCATGCTTGCCAGTAATGACATCAGAAAGTTATACGAATGCATTTGCGCTATGCCAAAATTGGAAAAGAGCACTTGAAGAAGCGGCGCAAACCCGCTGTGCAGGAAATCGTGCCGCCATGTGCCAAATGCTGCTATTCCCATACCAATGGAGCCAAAGAACAACACGCCATCAAAGATGAGCCGCATACGCAGCTCAAACCGCGCGTGGGTAATGACGCGTTGAGTAATAGCTACCGCAAGCGTTTCGGGAGGAGTGACCATGGGAAGGGGCAGAGGCGATGGCGCAGAATGGATATTGGGCATGGTAGTCAATGGTTCTTCTTAAAATATACTTGACAGAAAGCGATTTGGTTGCATAACCGGTAGGCAGGGCCGCCTAAATCATACTGCGCTCATGCCGCTCAAGCTCTTTCTTGAGCATCTGAATGGCGCGATAATGCCAGCTTTTTACGGTATTTTGGGGCTTGTCAAAATAGTCAGCGATCTCTTTCAGCGAATAGCCCTCGGTATGGCGCATGCGAATGGTCGCGCGGTATTCCGGTGGCATCTTAGCAAGGATCTTCTCTAGCATATCGGCGGTATCTTTGTTTTGGAGGGTCTCGGAAGGCAGCAGCGCTTCATCGGCAACGTTTTCGCTGATCGGTGATTCGTCTTCTGCAGCTTCAAGCGCAGTCATCGGTAAT
>JAJYZQ010000055.1 GCA_021799835.1 bacterium
CCCGGATGAGATTACCCAATGGTCAGAGCGTTCTGGAATCGCCGAGGAGCGGTCACAAGCGCTGGTGTATAATTCCAAAATGAGCGCAAAAGTAGACAGTTCTCTTTTGCAGGATGGTTATGCTATTTATCATCATGCATTTTTCTTTACCAAAAGCGGCGCGTGGGCAGTAGTGCAGCAGGGGATGGACACGGAAAGTCAGACCGCCCGCCGATATCACTGGTTCTCCGCGGACGTCCAGGATCTCATTCGCGAGCCGCATTCTGGCATTATGGCGCAAAAGAAAGTACATACACTTGATATGACAGCAAACGCCAGTGAAGCATCTCGCGATATGAGCGTAGAGCTTGCCAATGACAGCTTTTTTGCACTAATGAAGGATATTCGGTTATTGCGCAAATATTCCACCAAGCTCAACCAGATGGTTTCATTAGAGTCAGAGAGTGAGACTTTAACACTACTCAATCTAGAAAACACTGAATTCAAAACTCACCCAGTCGTCAATGAAGATTTTTCTCGCAGTAAATACCTGGAAAAAATTCTTTATCTGGTTACCCAAACAAAACCAAAGACCTACGAAGAATTTGTCGCAATGAAGGGTGTTGGTCCTAAGACCGTGCGAGCACTTTCATTGGTGGGGGAGATAATCTATGGCGCAAAGCCTTCATATGAAGACCCCTCGCGTTATAGCTTTGCGCATGGCGGCAAAGATTATACACCATATCCGGTAGATCGCCCAACGTATGACCAGACCATAGATACCCTTGCCAAAGCTGTAGAAAAGTCTCATATTAACCCCAGCGAAAAAGCCAAGGCCTTGAATCGGCTGTACAAAAAAGAAAAGGAGTGATCATCAATAAACGGAGGCGTGCCTGAGCGGTTGAAAGGGCCGCACTCGAAATGCGGTGTCTCGCGCAAGCGAGCCAGGGGTTCGAATCCTCTCGCCTCCGCCAATTATCACATTTTGAAAAAAAATACACCTGCTTTGAGGCGGGTGTATTTTAGGATAGTATAAATTCTCCATTGCTTAAAATTTTCATTCTGTGAACTAACTGATATATAATAAAACTTTAAGCAGTAATACCAGAGAATAATGCTCGCAAAAATATCATATAAATGGATCGCGCTGTCTAATACCACACTAGGTGTGCTGATGGCGTCATTGAATGCAACCAGCTTGATCATAGCACTGCCCGTTATCTTCCGCGGCATTCACATCAACCCGCTGAGTCCGGAAAGTTTCATCTATCTGCTTTGGATTATGCTCGGGTATCTTGCCGGCAATCAGTTATCTTTTCGCCGCGTTTTTAGGGTATAATCCGCTGCAAACGTTAATTGGCCCGCATATTTTAGCAGGCCTGCCCGCATCAGATGCCGCACACTTGGTTTCAAAAACGTTTTTCCCACAGATCATTGCTGAACCATTTAAGCAAGGACTACTGCGGACATTCATATTCGCCACAATTATCTGTTTGTTTGCAGCAGTTGCTTCCTGGCTGCGCGGGAAAAAATACCTCTATCCGCAAGATATGGATTTGGACGAGGCATTAGCACAGGGCAAATGATTGAGCAGCGTTATATCGCTTGTTTTTGAGTGTGGGGCAAATGGTAATACCACGCCTTGAGCAGATCGGTGATCAAGAAGAATGGTACGATCAGGCCGATAATAATTGCCACATTACGGACTGAAAGCGGCACAAAGGAAAACCACTCTTGAAATGCGGGAATATACACAATAGCAAGCGAGAATACGAAATCCAGGGCGAAAGCAATGTTGAGCGGCAGAGAAGGCGCCTGAGCCTTCCAAAAATGGCTATGACTGCGCACAGCGTAGAAAATAACGAGCGCTTGTAGCGTAAAGAATACAAATAAACTGGTCTCTATGATTGGCTGCGGCTGCAGCCGAACAATACTGTAGTATAAGAGGTCAAAGATCGCTGTCGGAATGCCCAGTACTAATGATACAAAGATTATTCCTTTCATATTATGCTTTTCCGGACGAATGATATCTTGGCTCTCTACATTGTCTGTAGAAACTAAAGCGAGCGGAATATCTCCCAGCAGATTATTCAACAGCAACTGTACCGGCAGTATCGGAAATCCTGCGGAAAATATATAGAGCAAAGAAATTGCTACCAGCATCCCAAAATTATTGGTCATCGTATAGCGGATATATTTGTTGATGTTCAGAAAGATCGCTCGTCCAGAACGAATGCCATTAATAACCACATCCAAGCTTTTATTCAACAGCACGATATCCGCGTTCTCTTTAGCAATGTCCGTTGCGGAGTTAACCGCTATCGCAACATCGGCCAGCTTCAGGGCCGGCGCATCGTTGATGCCATCTCCTTGATAGCCTACTACACCTCCCGCGTCTTTGAGCGTCTTAATGATGGCAAATTTCTGCTCAGGTGTAATGCGAGCGAATACCGTTGAGGCCTGCACCACTGCACGTAATTTCTCCGCCGGCATTTTTTCCAGATCCTCACCCGTGTAGACGATATCTGTTTCGCCCAATAATTCCACCTGCCGCCCAATATATCCGGCAACTTCCTTGCTATCGCCAGTTAGTATCTTAATTGCTACGCCCAGTTTCTCTGCAAGGCGCAGAGCGCTCTTTGCGGTGGAGCGTAGGGGATCGGACAAGCTCGCATAACCAAGAAACGTCATTTCCCGCTCATGTTGCTCAAGGTCAAAATCATCGCCATAGGAAGATAATTCTTTGTATGCTATCGCAAACGTATGCAGTCCTTCCTGCTCTTTTACTGCAATGTCTGCGCGGTAGTGTTCTCGGTGTGCGGGTGTACTGATGGTAAATAGATTCTCCGCAGCCCCAAGAGAAAGCAGGTAATATTTATGCTGCGCGGTGTCTTCCACGATCGCTCTGCTCCGGCGTGCAGCCGGATCAAATGGCATTTCTTTGATGAGCGAGAATGTCTCAGCTTCTTTTTTAATCGTCTCAGAAACATAGCTCATAAACGCATCGTCATAGGAGTTTTGGGTGCGCAGCTTGCGGCGTTTAAGTGGCACAATGGATGTGTACGCAAAGATTTGAAAAAGATGATCGTCTTGAGCCACGATTTCCTTGACGGTCATTTTGTTTTCCGTTAATGTACCGGTCTTATCCGTGCAAAGAATGGTGATGTTGCCAAGATCTTCTATGGATGATAAGCGCTTCGCAACAACATGTTTCTGTGCCAACTGAAGCGCTCCGCGCGACAAAGTCAATGTGGTGATGATCGGCAATACTTCGGGAACAGTGGACACTGCAAGTGCAATAATGAAGAGCAACAAATCAATCGCATTCGCCGTGCCTCCGGAAAGAAACAACTTGATGAGGAATACCGCAGCAAGCGATATGATAATTATGCGCATAAGCATACTGCTGAATGACTGCAGCGCCTTCTCATATTGTGTTTCTTTTTTGGTTTCCGTGGAAAGCTTTGCAATAGCGCCCAATTCTGTAGCGTTACCCGTAGCGTACACCACGCCGATCCCTTCTCCTTTTTCTATGATGCTACCCGCGAACAGTAAGCAGTTTTGGTCGGTGGTAGCATCAGCAAACACTTGTTTGGCAACCGGTACGGATTCCCCGGAGAGTTGGGACTCGTTCACCTGCAGATCAGTAACGGCAAATACCCGCATATCGGCAGGAGCGATATCTCCTTGCCGTACGATCAGTACATCACCCACAGCTATTGCTGACTCATCCACGATGGTTACCTGGCCTTCTCGCTTGAGGCGCACCTGGTGAGTAATGAACTGAGATAACTTTTCAATAAATCGCTCTGACCGGTACTCCTGGAAAAACCCTAGAAAAGTATTGATAAGCAGAATGATGAGAATAACTGTTCCATCCAATGAGTCCTTCAGGGAATACGAGAGCAAGCTTGCAATGATTAAGAGGTAAATCAGCGAGCTTTTGAATTGGCGCAGTAAAACTTTCCACGCACGAACGCTTTTTTTGCGCAAGACATTAGAGCCAAGATCATGCAAACGAACAGCTGCTTCTTTTTCCGTGAGCCCATCAGGAGTCGTGGAGAGCTTTGCATAAAGCTCATCCAAACTCATCTGCAACACGGTTTTTTTGTTGAGATTACTGATCATACGTTTGTGTAATTCCTGCTTGCCTTCGTTAAATAAATATTTCACCACAACCATCATATCAGCTAATGACCGCTATCTCAAGCAGCTCTCCACTCTGCCAGGAGACGAGCAAGTTGACGGAGTGGAGAAATAATGCCGATAATGATATTAGTATAGTACGCCTATATAATTTCTATT
>JAJYZQ010000056.1 GCA_021799835.1 bacterium
TACCCAAGCCGCAAAAATACTCAGCAGCATTATTAACCCCACTAAGAAAATCACTAGTTATAAACAGATTATCAACTCAGTAAGCAGTTTTTATAATATTTCCGGAGATGCATTGCTCAATAAAAATAGGAAGAAAGAAAATATAAAGCCGCGGCAGATCGTTATGTATCTTATGCGGGAAGATTTGAAGATATCATACCCTTCCATAGGGGAAAAATTGGGCGGTCGGGACCATACAACTGTTATGTATGCCTGTAATAAAATAGATGATGAATTAAAAAGCAATAAAGAATTAGAAAAAGAATTAGAGTTGATCCGTGAGATCGTTTATAAATCAGTGTAAAGAATTATGATAGCGTATCTTGTGTATAACCATAGTAAGATCAGCTGAATAGGGTGGGATAGTAAGTCACTTCAATAGCATTCATCCCCAATTTATGGTTTTCTATCATAACGTTATGCACGACATAAGAGTATAAGGAGAGAGAACTGATGTAAGGATTTATCTACCTTCTCGCTCGTTTTCCCCTTATCCCCATCTCGTAATAGTAATAATAGAAAAATAAAATATGAAAATAATATGTTTATTAGACAATCTAAAAAATGGGATAGCAAAGCTTGAACGCATCTCAGCAAAAAACACTGCTCTTCCTATTCTCAATAATATTCTAATTTCTGCAAAAAAGACCGGCATTACTTTGCAAGCGACAAATTTAGAAATTGCTATCATTACATTGGTCAATGGGAAAGTGGAAGAAGAAGGCGAAACAACGGTTCCCTTAAAAGTGTTTTCTTCTTATTTGGCGAATATTTCTGGAGAACGGCTTTCTTTAGAGCAACGCAAAATAGAATTAGTCATTTCTGCAAACGGCAATAAAACTGCTATTAAGACACTGAATGCAGAAGATTTTCCTCTTATTCCACAAATAAAGAAGGATCCTACCGTATCACTTAACGCTCATGATCTGCGCAATGCTCTTGCACAAGTTGTGCCGAGCGTTATCATTTCAGAAACGCGTCCGGAAATATCAGGCGTATTTTTCTCTGCAAAGAATACTTTTCTTTATCTGGTTGGTACGGATAGCTTTCGTTTGGCGGAAAAAAAGTTAGCGATCGGGGAAAACACTGAATTTTCCTTTATTTTACCGCTCCGGACCGTAGATGAGCTGATACGGCTTCTTGATGCTGAACCAGAGAAATCTGCAGCGGATCTTGTAATAGATCGCAATCAGATATTAATAAAAACGCCATCATTCAGCCTGATCTCTCGGCTTATTGAGGGAAATTTTCCGGCGTATGAGCAAATCATTCCTACGCGATTTAAGACCACTATAACGCTTCCTCAACAAAAATTAGTTCAAGCGGTAAAATTAAATAGTTTCTTTACATCAAAACGGAGTGATATTGATTTGCGCGCCGTGCCAAGCGAAAAAAAATTGTATATATCCAGCGCAAATAATGAAGTGGGAGAAAATTCTTCTGTGATCAATGATGTTGTGATAACCGGGGAAGAGATTGCTACAAAATTTAATTATCGGTATATTTTATTAGGGATATCAAGTATACTTGGTGAATCAGTTAATTTAAAATTCAGTGAAGAGAAAAATACCGTTTCAAAGCTGGTTATTATGAGTGAGCATGATGATAATTTCCAGTATATTGTTATGCCGATGCTAAATTAATGTATGAGCTCTCAAAGTCGCTGCTATAACGGGACAAGTAAATTTGGGATAACAATTATAATGCTGCAAGACCTAAAAAGTATCATAAAACAAAAATCACTTACTCCTGAACAGCAAAAAAGTTGGCAAGAGCAGGCAATTTTGGCGTATTTACAGCAACAAGGAAAAGATAATCCCCACCTTTCTTTTTTAGCAAAAGAAGAATTAGAGGTCATTCTTCGCTCTTCTTCGCTTATTCTGCAAGTAAAAAATCATAGCAATGCACAAATACTAACGTTTTATACATCAACTTTTAAGGATGACCTATCTGTACGGATTGGCGCACCGATCACCCATATTACGGTGGCGACAAAATAATCTGTGTTTATGAAAGATATTGATAAAAAACTGCATATTATTTCTCGCAAAGAAGAGGAAGACCTTACTCAAATAAAGGCAAAAAACCTTTCTTTGCCGTATTTGGACCTTACTTTTTTTCCGCTTAATCCTTCAGTAATTCAACTTATAGACGAAAAAGATGCGCGGAATGCGGGGATTATTGTCTTAGATAAAATAGGCAACCATATGAAGGTTGCATGCTTAAACTGTACAGATGATCTCCCTCATCGCATTATTACTACTTTCAAAGACCAAGGCATACGAGTGGATGAATATATTGTGTCAGAAAGCAGCATACATAAAGCATGGCAATTCTATCAGTCAGTTGAGAATCAGCAAACAATGAGTGATCTTGTGATCATTCATAAAGATTTTCTTGATGGATTAACGCAGCATATTACAGATCTTTCAGCTATTCAACAGCTTTTTTTAAACAAAAATACCACTGAATTAATTGAATTGATTCTTGCGGGAGGAATGCGGATGAAAGCAGGGGATATTCATATTGAATCATATCCGGCATATTCCCAGATTCGCTATCGCATAGATGGAATATTGCAAGATATTGCCCAAATCAATAAGGTTTCGTACACCCAACTGTTAGATCGGTTAAAGCTGATCTCAAATGTCAGCTTAAACATTACTGATGCTGCCCAAGACGGCAGGTTTAGTGTGCATATCATTCAAGATAATGCCACAGTTGAGCGTATTGATATCCGCATATCGTTTTTGCCGGAAAAAGACCAAGAAAGCGTTGTTATGCGCTTGTTGGGGGTTGGCGTAGAAAAACTAAATTTAGAAAATCTCGGCGTGCGGGAATTTTTTTACCACACTCTGAAAGAACAAGCGAAAAAGACTAATGGCATGATCTTGGTTACTGGTCCTACAGGATCAGGAAAAACTACAACACTTTATGCGTTGCTGAACTATCTCAATACCCCGGAAGTGAAGATTATTACCGTGGAAGATCCTATAGAGTACCAGGTTTCTGGCATTACCCAGACCCAGACCAGCGACCATTACTCTTTTAGCGATGCACTCCGTGCGATCTTGCGGCAAAATCCAAATATTATTATGGTTGGTGAAATCCGCGATGAAGAGACGGCGAAAATAGCAGTAGAATCATCATTGACCGGCCATCTTGTCTTATCCACTTTACATACTAATAATGCTGTGGGTACAATAAGCCGGCTTCTGGATTTTGAGGTGAAAGAGCGGATCATTAGCTCATCACTCAATATTGCAATAGCCCAGCGGCTGGTGCGTTCTGTTTGTTCATACTGTAAAGAACAAGCTGTTGCGAGCACCATCCAACAACAGAAAATTGATGCAGTCCTTGACACGTTTCCTGATTCATTAAAGCATTTAATCCCGCAAAAAATTGATACGATGGCTCATGCAAAAGGATGTGCGCAGTGTTATGGATTGGGATATAAGGGGCGCGAGCCGGTTATGGAAACATTGATTGTAAGCGAGCAGATCCGTAAGCTGATCACTGGTGGAGCGGACCTTGATGATATTGCTGATCAAGCACAAAAAGAGGGGAATATGACGATGATGCAAGATGGCATATTGAAAGTTTTATCGGGCACAACAACACTTGAAGAAGTGGAGCGCGCCCTCGGAGAAATTATTGTTGCTGAATGAAAAAAACAACAAAAAAGCACCGCTTTTAAATGTAGGCAATTATTTGAAAGCTTATTGCTCTCATACCTCCCAAATCACGCTAAATGGGATAGAAATTTCTCCGAGGAGAGTTCCAGCCGGAACCAAAACTTCCAATACTAAGATGAAATCCCAATAATCACCTACAGGTAAAAGCAGTGCTTTTACGAACGGCTAAATGCTCTCGTGTGAGTGCACACGAAGCGATAAAAAAGAAAAAATACATTCACTGTATTTTACGAAGTGCATTGTACCACCAACTTTTATTTTTGTCAATACCCTTTGTTCTATGCCTGAAACCCTTCATAAACAGAGCAAGAGTGCACATCCTGAAGGTTCTGATGCGGCAGACGTCAGTTTGGATAATCTATTGCGGCCAAGCGCGCTCTATGATTATGTGGGGCAGGAAACTATAAAAAATAACCTTGCTATTTTTCTTCAGGCCGCGCAAAAGCGCAAAGAGCCGCTGGAGCATATTT
>JAJYZQ010000057.1 GCA_021799835.1 bacterium
AGATTCTTCTACCGTTTTCGTAAAATGCAAGCGTGGAGATTCTAAGAATTTTTTCTTCTGCGCAAATTCTGCGCGAGCGCGCTCGTTCAGAAAATCCGGATATTTTTCATACACTTCGGTCATTGCGATCGCAAGGGGTGAGTCAATAAAGATAGGGCAATCCGGCACGCGATGATTATTGATAAGGTCTTCTATTTCAAACAAAATTTCCTGCGTACGCTCTAAAGCAAATGCGGGGATCACTAACACTCCCCCGCTGCCGATAGAGCTCTCCAATACGTCTTCTAATTTATTTTTGCGCTCGGCGCGGCCCTCATGAATGCGGTTGCCATACGCAGACTCTACAAATACATAATCAGCTTCATCAATAAATTCTGTAGGATCCAAAAAGAGCACCGGCGGGTTGCCCAGGTCGCCGCTAAATACGAACTTCTTTTTTTCCGCACCGTCTTCCAGCCACAGCTCCACAATAGATGAGCCAAGAATATGCCCGGCATTCCGCAAGCGAAACGTTACTCCTTTGCCAAGATCATGCAGTTGCTGATAGTCGGTCGTTTCCACGTGGCCAAAGACCGCCTCTACATCTTGCTTTTCATAGAGCGGCTCAAGATGATGCTCTTCCGCTTCATGATGAATGATGCTTTCTGAATCCACCAGATTAAGATACGCCAGATCCCGCGTGGGCGGCGTCATAAAAATCTTTCCTTTGAAGCCGTGCTTCAACAGTTTCGGCAAAAGCCCCACATGGTCAACATGGGCATGGGTAATAAAAACAAAATCAATCTCCGCAGGATTGTAAGAAAACGGCTGATAGTTCGTTTCTTCCGCGTGCCGGTCGCCTTGTTCCATACCGCAGTCCACCAACACTTTCGCCTGGCTGGTTTCCAGTAAATAATTCGCTCCGGTCACCACTTGGGCTCCGCCACAAAAAGTCAATTTCATAGGCTATTCCACATTAGGCTGATACGTGTAGGACAACACTTCGGCATTGGCATAGGCATCCTCTTCCAGTGAGGCGAGATCAAGTTTTGCTTCTTCAGCGAGTACCGCCGAAAGCTTTGCTTTGGTTTCCGGATGGCGCGGCACGAACAAGCTGCAACAGTCCTCGTACGGCTTAATGGAAAGCTCAAACGTACCAATCTTTTGCGCGCGCACAATGATCTCTTCCTTATCCATACCGATATTCGGCCGCAATAGTGGTATTGTAACTGATTGGCCAATAACCGACAAGTTTTCCAGCGTTTGTGATGCCACTTGCCCCAATGATTCTCCCGTGGCAAGTGCTGCAGCATATTCACGTGCGGCAATACGCTCAGCGATACGGAGCATTGACCGGCGATATAAGATCAGCATCAGTGACCGGTTTGTTTTGAGCAGCGCTTCTTTTTGCAGAGGAAGGAGCGGCACGAGATAAAGCTTGAGAGAAAGGCAATACGGCAAAAGCGCTTGAGTGATCGCTTTTACATTTTCTATGGAGAGGCGCGATGTTTGCGGATAGCTATGGAAATGCACCAGCACCAGTTGCGCGCCGCGCTTCGCCAGTTGCCAGGAAGAGACCGGAGAGTCTATGCCGCTTGATAATAAGGAAACAACCGTGCCGCTGGTCAGCGCAGGAAGCCCTCCGGCGCCGCGAATTTTTTCTGCATAGACCAGTACCTCGTCCGGCAATATTTCTATAAAAACTGTTCGCTCCGGATTATCCAGATCAACAACCGCCTGGGGATAGCGTTCTTGGATCGCCGCACCGATCAGCGCATTCATCTCTTGCGAGGAATGGGGAAACCGCTTATCCGCGCGGCGTGCAGAAATGCGGAACGTTCCGGAGAAATTGTTTGGCAATGCAGCAATGCTCGCCGGTATGATCGCGGCCATATCCGCAGCACAAGCATGCGCCGGCGCAAAATATTCTATGCCGAATACATACTGTAATGCAGTGATGGCATTTTCGCGCGATGTCGCATCGTCAACATCCATAATAATGCGCTTAAAGGCAATGCGCGTGGCACGCGTTTTCGGCACGGTAGCGCGGATGTTTGCCGCAAGGCGCCGCTCAAAGAGCGGGCGGTTTTTCCCTTTTAACCCTATTTCGTGATAATGAATAATGAATAGCATAGCAGCAGTATTACAATTCTTCGGAAAGCCGCCGTATCGTTTGCCATTTTCTGCGCACGGGTGCTGCAGCGGGCAATGCAGCATACTGGTCGGCAAGCCAGCGAATAGTTTTCGGATCAGCAGGATAGCCCGATCCAAAATCTCCCCATAGTGTGCGCAGCCGAGCAACCGCTGCATCGCGCGAGACTTTTGCAATGACTGATGCGGCAGCAACAACCGCATACCGCTCATCTGCTTTATTGACGCCCATAATTGCCGGGCGCTGTGATGCGCCTGCGGGAAGTGCTGTGTGCAATGCCTGAACATATGCCGCGGCACGTTCCGTTCCTGCGCGCACCGGCAAATCCACAATAACGATGTCTGGTAGAGCATCCTTGATGATCGCACGCATTGCGCGCAGCTCTAATACATTGATATTCGTACGGTCAAGGCGTTCGGGTGAAATGCGGCGCACAGCAACTCGCTCAGCTATTTTTTTAATATGCGGGAAAAGCACTGCGCGGCGTTCGGGAGAAAGCTGTTTAGAATCTCGCACACCAAGCCGCGCCAGGTGAATAAGGTCTCGCGTGTCCATCAGCACCCCACATAATACCAAAGGGCCGATCACCGGCCCCCGTCCCGCTTCATCAATGCCGACAATGCGCATATAGCTATCTATTAGTGTATCGGTTCGCGCTCTTTCATCACGACAACATTTACTGTTAACCCCGCATTCGCGACCAGAGCAGCGAATTGCTCGCCCATCTCAGGACTGCCAACCACATTGCCAAAGTGCATTGGAACAACCGTAGCGCAGCGGATACGCCGCAGCATATCAACCGCTTCCCGAGGGTCCATGGTATAGGTGCCTCCTACCGGCAATAGCGCAACATCACATACTAACCCTTCAAGCTCTGGTATACTGTCGGTATCGCCTGCATGATACAGTGTCCAGTCATTATGGACTAGCACATATCCTACCCAATCATTCGCGCGCGGATGGTTGGGACGCGTAACATTGTACGCCGGAAACGCTTCCACAGCATACCCATTTCCTTCCCAGCGATCTCCGGGCTTTACGGTAACGATCTTTGCGTCGCCATCAGCGACCACAGAGCGCAGATCTTCCGCAACATCTTCAGGACAGACAATAGTGGTTTTGCTGCTTGCCAGGCCTGTATCATCGCGACGCAAAAGCTTCAGGATAGTTTCTTTATCGTAATGATCAAAATGCGCATGGGTTATGAGAATGATATCTGCTTTTTGCGTGGTATCCGTTATATGCCACGGATCAATATAGAGGGATATGCCATCTGCAATAAGAAAAAATGATGCGTGATGGATCCATGTTAATTTATCAAGCACAGTAGGCATAATTAATTGCATAAAAATACCTTATCAGATGCCTAATCCTAGTGTGGCGGTCTGCGTTTCTAACAGTTTAGCACGAATAAGCCCGCGGAGAAAATATTGTTTCAGTTTGTTGTCTCGCGTGGAGAATGCGGAAAAACTGTCGCCATCAAATGAGTGAACTTCTACTATTTCAATACCGCGCAGAGGATTCGCCGCATTTTGCATATCCACATAATCAATCTCCAACTGCCGGCCCTCCTGAACTGCCTGCATTACGAGATCCTTTAAATTTTGCCCAGCCGCACCAAATTGCAAGCCGCTCGCTGCAACCTGTTCTCCCATTTTATTCTTGAAAAAAAGTCTCCCATGATTGAGGCCGTATTCATAAAGGTCTCGGGTCAATTCAACATCCTTTTGGCAGTACGCAATGATCTCTGCAATCTTTCCTTCTTTATACCACTCAAGGGCTTTCAAGCCGTCGGCACTTTTCTTCACGCCAAGCGTTGCTTCCGCGACGCTATTGAGCGAAACGCGGTGGCCGACGATCCGTTCAATCTGTTGCATAATGTCTATATGCGGGAGCTGTGCGACATTAATGGACAAATACGGCGTGATCACCGCATTATCAAAATGAATACTATTAAAGCCGATGAGCTGGGTGGGCGTTTGCGTGATCAAGCGCTCAAAACTTGGCATATCACTTTCTGCAAACCCCATAAATTTA
>JAJYZQ010000058.1 GCA_021799835.1 bacterium
GTCATAACTTTTTTGAACATCCACTCCACACTGCCTTTCTGCGCAAACTTTCCGTTATTGATATCAAGGATGTGTTTGATATTATTTACCGAGCGATTGCGATTGTCAGTAATAGCTTCTATGAGTATGGCAATATTTCCCGGACCGAATGCTTCATAGATGATGTCTTCCATTGCAACACTGTCTTTGGCGGTCGCTTTTTGAATGGCACGGTCAATATTAAGCTTCGGCATATTCATCGCCTTTGCTTTTTCCACCAGCGTGCGCAGGGTAGGATTTGCTTCCACCGCAGGATTTTCCCGCGCTGCAATAGTGATCATTTTGCCGAGCTTGCTGAACACTTTTCCCTTCTTGACGTCTTCAGCGGCTTTCTTGTGTTTTATTTGGCTCCACTTTGAGTGTCCTGACATAGTATCGCGTTATCTGCTATTGTATCTGTGCAAATTTTCTTTTTCCTGCTTTGAATATTTGGCCGGATTGGGGGATGAGAGAAGCTTTCCAATCATCTAACTTTTTCCATACGCCGTCTTCCCATACTCGCACCGCACCTTCTTCAATGAGGCGTTTTGCATCTGATTTTGACGGACTGAGTTGAAGCGCAACGAGCAGGTCTAAGAGCGTAATGGCGCGCTGCTTGAGCGGATACGCCGGCACATCATCAGGAACTTCTTTCTGTGCAAATGTTTTTTTAAATGCCGCGGCTGCACGCTCCGCTTCACGAGGCGAATGATACAAAGAAACTACCTTTTTTGCAAGCATTTTTTTAACATCAAGCGCAGAAAGTTCTCCTGATTTCATAGTGCGCATAATACGCTGAACCTCACGGGGTTCCATACGGGCAACGAGGAGCAGATAATTTTTCAGCAATTCATCGCGAAGAGACATAATCAAGCCATATTGGTTTTGGGGAGTGTCGGTGATGGTAATGATGTTTCCCCATGAAGTGCTCATTTTTCTCCCATCTAAGCCGTAGATCATTTCCATAGTCATAACATCTTGTGGTTTTTGGCCATAGAGTTCTTGGAGCTTGCGCCCTGCCATAAGGTTAAACAGCTGATCGCTGCCGCCTAATTCTACATCTGCGCGCACAGCGACCGAGTCATACCCTTGGAAGAGCGGATACAGGAGTTCATGGAGGCCGATCTCTTTTTGTGCGTTCCAGCGCTCTTTGAAATTGCGGCGGTTGATCATCTGCTGCACGGAAAAATTCATAGCAAGCTGGACTAGTTCGTTGGGCTTCAATTTGCCGAGCCATTCGCTGTTATGGCGCAGTTCAACTTTTTTCATATCAAGAATAAGCCCTAGTTGTTGAGCGTACTGCTTCATATTTTGCTTGATTGCTGCGAGCGTCATTGGCTGGCGCATTGCTTGTTTGTCTGAAGCGTCGCCGATCTGCGCGGTGAAATCACCAATAATAAGCACGATCTGGTGGCCGAGATCTTGGAATTGACGCAGCTTCCAAAGGATAGTGGCGCGGCCAACATGAATCAGCGGGCCGGTGGGATCAATGCCCAACTTGAGGCGGAGAACTTTTCCCGACTGCAACATTTCGCGCAGATGCTCCTTGACGCTTACCGTTTCCACCCCTATACTCAGCACTTCATTGATCTTTTGAGTATCGGTAATGACGGTTGTAGGTTTTGCGTGGCGGGTAGCCATACTAAAAATAGTGCGAACGGCGCAACGTTTCCGGAGCAGCCGCACGTTTACTAAATACGTAATTGATTATAGTATATATATGATGTCTATCAAAAAGCAACTGTTGAACCTCGGCAGTATGATAAAAAACTCGTTTTCAAAACATACGCGGCAATTGCTGCATAAGAAGAGCGGCTGGGTGCGGCGGCTGACATGGCGGCGGATCTTTCGCATCGTTGCATGGGGAGCTGCCGGTATAGTGGCTCTCAGCCTCCTGTTTGTGGGGTATCTGTATATTACCCTGCCCAATATTAATGCACTAGTGAATGCGGCCCCCATGAAGCAGTCCACGAAGATCTATGATCGGACCGGCAAGGTGCTTCTCTATGAAATAAATGGCAATCAAAAGCGAACTGTTGTGTCGCTTTCGGATATTCCGTTGGACTGCCAGCACGCAACGATTGCGGTGGAAGACAAAACATTTTATACCAACTCTGGTTTAGATTTTCGCTCAATTCTTCGCTCTATGTGGGTTGATTTAAGCGGAGGAATTTTAGCGCAGGGCGGGTCAACGATCACCCAGCAATTCGTTAAAAACGCCTATCTTACGCCTCAGCGGAGCTTTACCCGCAAGATCAGGGAAGCGTTTCTTGCTCTTGAGCTTGATAGAAAATTGCCGAAAAGCCAGATTCTCGGCTTATATTTGAATGAAATTCCTTATGGTTCTAATGCGTACGGCATTGAAGCGGCATCAGAAATGTATTTTGGTAAGCCGGTGAAGAGCTTGGATCTTGCAGAATGCTCCATACTTGCTTCGCTTCCCCAAGCGCCGACCTATTATTCTCCGTTCGGCTCTAATCGGAGTGCACTTATTGACCGCCAGCATCTCGTGCTCAGTCTTATGCAGCAGCAGGGATATATTACTGCGGCACAGGAGCAACAAGCAGACAACGAGCAGTTAGTATTTGCTTCTCCGGAATCCGATAATATCAAGGCGCCGCACTTTGTGATGTACATTAAAAATTATCTTGTGCAGAAGTATGGGGAGAATATGGTGGAAAACGGTGGGCTAAAAGTTACCACCACGCTGAGCTGGCCGCTGCAGCAGATCGCAGATAAAGCAGTTGCTGACCACGCTACCGCAAATGCAAAATACTATAATGCATCCAATGAGGGGCTGCTTGCCATGGATCCGAATACCGGCCAGATCCTTGCTATGGTGGGATCACGAAATTATTTTGACGTCAATAACGATGGGAACTTTAATGTGACGCTCGCTGACCGTCAGCCCGGATCATCCTTTAAGCCGATCGTCTATGCGGAAGCATTCACGAAGGGCCTCTCACCAAATACAGTGGTGTTTGATACGCAGACCAATTTTTCTGTTGGTGGCCAGGATTACATTCCCCAAGATTATGATGGTAAATTCCGCGGGCCGGTAACGCTGCGCCAAGCACTTGCGGAATCACTCAATATTCCCGCAGTAAAGGTACTCTACATTGCCGGCATCAACAATGCTATTAGTTTAGCAAGTAAAATGGGCATCACCACCTTTAAAGATCCGTCACAGTACGGGTTGTCGCTCGTGCTGGGTGGCGGAGATGTGCAGCTTATTCAAATGGTGGATGCGTATGGCGCGTTTGCAACCGGCGGCATTCATTATCCTACGAGCGGAATTTTAGAGGTTCAGGACTCAACGGGAAAAATACTTGAACAATGGCACGCTGATCCCACCCGAGTATTGGATGCTAATATTACCAATGAGATCAGCAGTGTGTTGTCAGACAATAATGCGCGTGCGCCGATGTTTGGTGCAAACAGTGCCTTATATATTCCTGGCTATCAAGTGGCTGCAAAGACCGGCACGACAGATAATTTCCGGGATGGCTGGACGATCGGTTATACGCCATCAATTGTGGCTGGCGTGTGGGCGGGTAATAATAATTTTAGCATTCCGATGAAATGGGGGTCTGATGGTGTTGTGGTTGCCGGTCCTATTTGGCATGAGTTTATGCAGCAAGCGTTGCCGCTCTATCCAAAACAAACCTTTACCTCTCCCCACATTCCATCGTCAGGGCGCCCCATGGTGAATGGGGAGTGGCTGGTAAAAACTACCGTGCCCATAAATGGTCAGAACGGATTGCTGGCGACCACTTCCACGCCGCCTTTGTTTGTTGAAGATAAAACCTATGTGGAAGTGCACAATATTCTCTATTATATCAATAAGGATGCTATTACTGGCCCGCAACCATCCAATCCTACTCAAGATCCGCAATTCTATAATTGGGAACAGCCGGTGCAGCAATGGGTGCAACAGCATGCTGATCAATTTGCGGGGATGGCGGTAAATCAGCCAGTGCCGACGCAATATGATGGCAATGGCCAGCCGCTTTCCGGTTCAGGCGGAAGTGGCGGTCAGTCTTCTCCAACCACTCCGACATCACAAAGTACGACGATCTCAGCATCCATCACCTCACCCCAGCAAAATGCTACCATCACGCAAAGCACTGTTAC
>JAJYZQ010000059.1 GCA_021799835.1 bacterium
GAGAGCGGCGATACCGTGCGGCGAAATTAGCAGGGCTCACCCAGCTGCCCGCGATCGTCAAAAATCTTGATGACTCGGAAAATCTGGAAGTAGCGCTCGTGGAAAATATTCAGCGCGAAGATCTCAATATCATTGAGCGGGCGGAAGCGTATCGCTTATTGATGTCGCGCTTCGGCTTAACGCAACAGGAAGTAGCTGATCGCGTGGGTAAGAGTCGCGAGTCCGTTGCGAATACGGTGCGTATGCTCAATCTGCCGCGGCAGATTATAGAGGCATTGCGCAACAACGTCATTACTTTTGCAGAGGCAAAAATTTTGCTGTACTTGAAAGAGCCAGATTTAGAGCTCGCAGCATTTGAAAAGCTGGTGCATAAGAAATGGAATACTCAGGAGCTGGAGAGCGAAGTGCGCAAGATGATCAAGCAAGCTCAAGTGCCTTTTGCGGCAAAGCCGCGGATAGATCGGTTTGATCCTGAGGTGCGCAATATTGCCGCGCATATAGAAGAGCTTCTTGGCACGAACGTTGACCTGCGCTATCGGCAAGGCCGGGGGCAAGTGGTTATTCATTTTTATTCTAAAGAAGAACTGGAAGAGATCGCCCGGAAGATGCAGTAATGCTATGGTACCGGATTGGGTGCTGTCCGTGTGGGAATGGCAGTGAAGTTCTTTGCGACGTATGCGCGGATCGCGGTGAAGTTATCCCAGCCGAGTGCTGGTTCTACAACATCAGCGATCATTCCGCCTAATGGCACTTGAGCATTGATCATCAAACTATTTAATCCGTATGAATGGATATTGCCGCCGAGAAATGAGTCCTTCATATTCCATAACTGGGTGATGGTGCTGAATGGCAGATCAGTGCTGATGTTCGGCTGGATGTCTGTATAGATTTTCAGCATTTGTGTGGTGCTTGCAAAAATATTCTCTGTGGAGAGTTTTTGGATCATTGCTTCAATAACTTGCCGTTGGCGCTCGGTGCGCGCAAAATCCCCGCCCGCCTCATGGCGCGTGCGGACATACTTCATTACTGCCGTACCGTCCATATAATGCCAGCCTTTGGTGATGTAATACGGGTCATAGGTATCATTTGGTCCGGGAAATGCCGGATCATACAGTGTTTGTGGCACATAGACATTTACGCCGCCAATATCGTTGACTGCGGTTTCCAATGCGGAGAGGTCCAGGACGAAATAGTATTTTGGCATAATTCCGGTCATTTGCTGAATTTTCTGTTCTATCCATTGCGGCTGCATCCGGTCGTATTCATAGAGGGCGTTAATTTTGGTTTCGGCGCCGTTCGGTGTGGTGACTAGTGTATCGCGAGGTATGGAGAGGAGATTCACGGTTTGTGTTGCGGTATTGATATCTGCCAGCAAAATAGTGTCTGTGAGATATGGTGCGCTATTACCATCACCTGCCCGCCCAAGGATCACGATCGGAATGGTTCCTAACGAAGGGTCGGCTGCGGGAGAAGAGGCGGGGGAAGCAGGCGTGGCACCGGTTGCTATGGTTTGTTCGTTTGCAAAATAGGCATAGTGATTTTGTATGCCAAAATAGTAGTGCGATGCGGAAAACAGCAACATGCCTGAAGCAGCAGCAATTGCGATATTTAATCCTAATACAATATTCCGCATAGTCGTATATTAGTATGATTGTCTAAACATACTATCGTGATGTGCGCATCGGCGGTTTCATCATAGCAAATCATAGTGAAAAACAAAAGCATCCCATTAAAGGGAGAACACCCATTTGCGGCGCTATAGGCGCGATCCGGGCGCTTGATTTTTTTGTAAAATTATGTTACTTTGCACTGTATGGACGAACACAACAATCCTTCTTCAAGTGGTAATGACCAGGAAAATAGCGCGCCAGAGAATCCTGGTTTTTCTTTTTGGGGAGAAATTAAATCAATATTCAAGGAAACACTGGAATTTTTACTGACCTTAGCACTCGCAGTCGGACTGGTTTTATTTGTCCGCGCGTACGTCATTCAGCCCTTCATTATTTCCGGGGATTCTATGTTTCCGAACTTTATCAATAACGAGCTGATCGTAGTCAATGAGCTGACGTATCACTTTGAGCAGCCGCAGCGCGGAGATGTCATCGTTTTCAAATATCCGCTCAATACGTCTGAAGATTTCATTAAGCGAGTTATTGGGCTGCCCGGAGAAACTGTATCCATTAAGAATGGAAAGGTATATATTTACAACGCAGCGCACCCTAATGGCATTGCGCTGAACGAATCGCAGTACCTTAATGCAGATGTGTATACCGGCCACGATATGACCATGCAACTCGGCCCAAACCCATATTTTGTTATGGGTGACAATCGTCCGAACTCCCGTGATTCACGCTTCGGCTGGAATGTTCCGCGCTCCGATATTATCGGAAAGGTCTTTGTTGTGGTGTGGCCGTTCAATGATGCCCACGCATTTCAAACGCCGACCTATAACATCAGCAATCATTAACAGTATTACCGCCAATATTAACTACCGGCAATCCGCGAATGCATCAAGGCAAGAAGTTCACGGAATATGCCGTTTGCTGTCCGTATGAAAAAGCAACCGATTGTGGCGCCCAAGGGGACGTTTGATATTTTGCCGCAAGATTTTCCTTATTGGGACAGATTGGAGGAAGCGATCAAGAAAGTTGCGGCAAGCTATGGATTCAAGCGCATAGAAACACCCATTATTGAGCACACGGATCTTTTTGTCCGTGGCGTGGGTAATTTCACTGATATCGTCGGCAAAGAGATGTACAGTTTTAAGACCAAGGGCGATGATGAGCTTTCATTGCGTCCCGAGGGAACGGCGCCGGTAATACGTGCGTATATTCAGAATGGTATGGACAATATGCCGCGGCCGGTAAAGCTCTTTTACGTTGGCCCGATGTTCCGGCATGAGAATCCGCAGGCCGGACGCTTTCGCGAATTTCATCAGTTTGGCATAGAGGCGATCGGTTCAAGCAATCCGGTACTGGATGCGCAAGCCATCAAGATGTTCTTTTCCTTAATGGAAGAGTTGAAGCTGAAGAATAAATTCTTCGTAAAGGTAAACAGCATTGGCGACAGAACCTGCCGTCCGAAATATATTTCTGCACTCAAGAGCTATTATAAGTCGCAACAGGGTAAGCTGTGTCCGGATTGCCGCAAAAAGATCGCCACGAATCCTTTGCGCATTTTTGATTGCAAGAACGAAAAATGCACCCGCGTCAGTCTGCAGGCGCCAAATATCTTAGATTATCTCTGCGATGAATGTAATGCGCATTTTAAGCAAGTGCTGGATTATCTGGATGAGCTGGGAGTTACCTATCTTCTAGATACGAAACTCGCGCGTGGCCTTGACTACTATACGAAAACAGTTTTTGAATTTTATCCGGAGGCGAACAGCGCGGAAGGCGGAAAAACCAATGCGCTGGGCGGCGGCGGACGGTATGATTATCTCGTAGAACTGTTGGGCGGCAAGCCGGTCCCAGCACTCGGTATGGCGATCGGCTTAGAGCGAATCATCGGCCTTATGAAGCAAGAAAAAGTGAAACTTGCTATGCCGAAAGAAGAGCGAGTGTTTCTGATACAGCTTGGCGATATGGCGCGTAAAAAGAGTTTGGGCATCTTTGAGGAACTACGCAAGAATAAGATCATGGTAGAAGAAGCATTCAGCAAAGACAGCATTAAGGCGCAGCTGAAAACCGCAGCAAAGAATGGTGCAAATATTGCGCTGATCCTCGGCCAAAAAGAAGCCATTGATGACAATATTATCGTGCGCGATATGCAGAGCGGCATTCAGGAAACTATTCCGTTGCACAAACTTCTCGGTGAATTGAAAAAGCGGTTTAAAGAACAAGCCGCATAAAAACTATGGACTGTATTTTTTGCAGCATCGCGCAGAAAAAAATTCCCGCACAAGTCGTTTTTGAGGACGAGCGGTTTGTTGCGTTCAAAGATATCAATCCAAAGGCGCCTATCCATATCCTTATCGTGCCCAAGACCCATATCACATCCGTTAACGACCTTACGAGTGCTCATCAGGCGCTGGTTGGCGATATGATCCTGCTTGCACAGAAACTTGCTGCAGAGCTGCATACGAGCGAGGGCTATAAGCTCTGTTTCAATGTTGGGCGCAAGGGCGGACAGATCATTGAC
>JAJYZQ010000060.1 GCA_021799835.1 bacterium
AATATGCTTGTAGGTCACCACATCCAACACATTCAGGTTATCCGCGGTGGAAAAACTCACGAACGGAATATTGCGGAGTGATTGGTAGAGTGAAGCATTTTGTTCATCACCCACGAGCATAATCAATTTATTTTCTTTTTTGATCGCTGTGCCGAAGTGTTTGAGAAAATGCTCCAGCATCACATTCATCGGCTTGGTCTTTGGCTTCTTCGCTGCAAGCGCATCAAGCGCTACGAGATCGCTTGCGCTAACTTTTGCAGACAGCGCCATCAATAACGCCTTTGTTCTCATCTTTTTATTTATCTTCTGGGAGAAATTGCGTTCATTGGTAGGGCCAAAGGTAACACCGCCACCCGTCCATAACGGCGAGCGGATAGAACCGTGTCGCGCGCGACCCGTGCCTTTCTGCCGCCATGGCTTTTTGCCGCCACCCCGCACTTCACTACGGTCTTTGGTGTGCGCAATCGGGCTGCGCTTGTTTGCCAGCTGTGCGACGATCGCCTGATGCAACGTATCGGCATTAACCGCAACACCAAACACTTCTTTGTTGAGGGTGACGGATCCGATTTTTTTTGCTGACTGGTCAAACAAGGTAATATCCATACGTTTTAATTAGGGATTTGCTGATTATTCTTGTGATGCTACTTCAATAATACCTCCCCGCCATCCGGGCACCGCACCCGCCACAGCAATGAGATTATGTGCCGCATCCACTTTAACTATTTTCAAATTGCGCACAGTACGGCGCACGCCGCCAGAACGGCCAGGCATTTTGGTGCCTTTCAGCGTATGCTGAGGAAACCGCGATCCGGTGGAACCAGGAGTGCGCAACACATGGCGGTGGCCGTGACTTGCCGGCCCGCCGCTAAAGTTATGCCGTTTGACAACGCCCTGAAAGCCTTGGCCTTTGGTAATGCTGGAAACTTTAACGGTATCTCCTTCCGCAAACGTTTCTGCGGTCAGCACGTCGCCAACTTTTAATGCCGGCATTTCCGCGGGACGAAATTCACGCAAAACGGCAAAATTGCCGAGCATTTTGGTGTGTCCTCTTTGCGGCTTCGTTGCTCGCTTTTTCGTACCAAAGCCGACCTGCACCGCCACATAGCCATCCTGCTCAACATCTTTGATCTGAGCAACCGTGCACGGCCCTACCTCAATAAGCGTCACCGGAACAACCTGATCATCCGTGAACAACTGAGTCATACCGATTTTTTTGCCGAGGAGAAATTTCATAGTGCCTAAATTTCGCTTTACCGCTTGCCAATCAAAAACCCCGCTTAGCGCGGGGCTAAGATGATCGGCAAGAGTCTGGTTTTATACTTTCAAGATAACAGACACACGTATGATGCGCATGAGCATAACAATAATTACTACTCAATATACGTTCGCTTGTACTGTGTGCTGACAAGGTAACCTCAGCTTGCGGCATTGCCACAAACAATTCTGCTGGTTACATTTTAATTTCCACATCCACTCCAGCAGGTAAATTCAAATTTGTCAAGGCATCCACGAGCTTCGCATTGGGGTTATAAATATCAATGAGCCGCTTATGAATGCGCAATTCAAATTGTTCACGGGAATCCTTATGCACAAAGGTAGAACGATTGACGGTATACTTCTTGATTTCCGTCGGCAACGGTATAGGTCCTGAAACTTCAGAACCCTGCCGCAACGCCGTTTCTACGATTTGCGCAGAAGATTTGTCAATCAGTTTGTTATCGTACGCCTTGATCCTGATTCTGATCCGCTGCTGAGATTGTTTGCTGTCCTGAGCCATGATAGTCGTTAGAATCTGCGATTATTTGATGATTTTCGTTACGACGCCTGCACCAACAGTATGGCCTCCTTCGCGGATAGCGAACCGTTGTTTTGCTTCCAATGCTACCGGATTGATCAGGGCAACTTTCAGGTTGACCGTATCTCCCGGCATAACCATTTCCGTTCCTTCCGGCAACACCACGTCACCGGTCACGTCAGTGGTTCTAATGTAAAATTGCGGTTTGTATCCCTTGAAGAATGGCGTGTGCCGACCACCTTCTTCTTTGGTCAACACATACACTTCCGCTTCAAATTCAGTGTGTGGGGTAACAGATCCCGGTTTTGCCAACACCTGGCCGCGTTCCACGTCTTCTTTTTTAAGGCCGCGCAGCAACAGGCCGGCATTGTCTCCTGCCATACCTTCATCCAAGGATTTGTTGAACATTTCAATGCCAGTAACTACGGTTTTTTGCGTTGGGCGCAGGCCGATGATCTCTATTTCATCGTTCAGTTTTACTTTTCCGCGCTCAATTCTTCCGGTTACCACAGTTCCCCGTCCTTCAATGGAGAAGATGTCTTCTATCGGCATTAAGAACGGCTCATCTACAGCACGCACCGGTTCCGGCACATAGGTATCAAGCGCATTGATCAGTTCAAGAATTGGCTTTGCCGCTTCATCGTCAGCGCTCTTCGTTTCCAATGCTTTCAATGCTGAGCCACGGATGACCGGTGTATTATCGCCATCGTAGCGATACTTGGTTAAAAGTTCGCGAACTTCCGCCTCTACCAGGTCAATGAGTTCTGGGTCGTCTACCTGGTCAACCTTGTTCAGGAATACCACGATCCGCGGCACGCCAACCTGTCCGGCAAGCAAGATGTGCTCCCGTGTCTGAGGCATCGGGCCGTCTGCGGCAGATACGACGAGAATCGCGCCATCCATCTGTGCCGCACCAGTGATCATATTTTTAATGTAGTCAGCGTGTCCTGGCGCATCAATGTGCGCATAGTGGCGCTTTTCAGATTCGTACTCCACATGCGCGAGCGCAATAGTAATGCCGCGCGCTTTTTCTTCCGGTGCGGAGTCAATCTGGTCGACGGACTTTGCCGCCTTTGCCAAGCCCTTCATATTCAATACGTGCAGTATTGCCGCAGTAAGGGTGGTTTTACCGTGGTCGACGTGGCCGATAGTGCCGACGTTGACGTGCGGTTTTGTTCGGGTAAACTTCTCTGCCATAATTTTCTTGCTAATTACTAATAATGGTACTGACGCGAGAGATTCCTCTTACAGTCAGCTTTTATTCTATACAAAAATGCGTATTAGTCAATATCGTTCCTGCCTCGCTCTGGCATCACTCCTCGCCTTTTCCTTAAAATGGCAGGTCGTCCAAACTGATGGCGGAAACATCTACGGGATAAGGCGGCGGTTGCGTAGCGCGATCCGCTCCTGATGGAGCAGTTTCCGCTTGCGGCGGCTGGGGCGCTGCATCTTTCCAAAGGTTGGGCTGTTCCACTCCCATCACCAGCGCCTCATAATCTGCATAGTTCATCACGACATACGCTGGCCGTTCCTGTTCTACGATGATCACGCTGCCTGCCCGCTCAATTATTTTTTTTAACGCCTGGCTTAACATAGTAGTACGCGTAGTTTTATTTCTTCGCTACGATTTCTGCAACAATGTTTGGCGGAACTTCGCTGTACTGGCGGAATTCCATAGTGTAGGAAGCTCGACCTTGTGTAAGCGATCGCAATTCGGTTGCATAGCCGAACATATTGGCAAGCGGCACATCCGCTTCTATGATTTTCACATTGCCACGGTCTTGCATACTGATGATCTGTCCCCGCTTTGAACTCAAGTTTCCGGTGATATCGCCCATAAATTCTTCCGGCGTGATCACCACTACCTTCATAATAGGTTCCAATAACACGGGACTTGCATTTTTCACTGCCGCTTGCAACGCCATAGATCCGGCAATCTTGAATGCGGCTTCCGAAGAGTCTACTTCATGAAACGATCCATCAAAAAGCGTTGCGGAAATATCAATCAAAGGATATCCCGCGAGCACGCCGCGCGTCAGCGCTTCTTCTATGCCTTTCCGTGCTGCAGGAATATATTCTTTCGGAATAATGCCTCCCTTAATAGCATCAATAAATTCAAATCCTTCGCCCTGTTCGCGCGGCTCAACTTTGATCTTCACGTGACCATACTGGCCACGGCCGCCGCTCTGGCGAATGTATTTTCCTTCGGCTTCTGCCGGTTTCTTGATCGTTTCACGATATGCCACTTGCGGCCGGCCGACATTCGCCTCCACTTTGAATTCACGGAACATACGGTCTACA
>JAJYZQ010000061.1 GCA_021799835.1 bacterium
TGCGGCACTGATTCACAGCCGCAAAAAGCGTTGGATATGATCGTCAAAAGCCTTCATACACAAAAAGCAAACACAAAGATCATCAATCGCGGAGAATAAAAGGCACGTTATAAAACAAAAAAGCACAGACATCAACGTAAGAGATGGGGGTCTGCCTGTTGAAAAAATATTTCAGTAAGTATGTTTTTGTGCTACAATAGAGTAAATTAAAAATACGGCATATGAGTAAAAAAATGCCACCAAACCTTTGCAGAAAGAAAAGCATCGGGATACCAATATTGATCAGTTTTTGCGTATTGTTGCACAGCCAAAAACTCAGGCACAAAAAAAAGAATTAAGAAGGTTGGTGTTGTCTCTTCTGCGTGATGAAAACGATTAAAAATAAAACTATAGTGGTAGATAGTTGTGTTTTGATTTATGCCGGCGAAGAGAGATATCACAATAAATTTTCAGATATCTCGTTTATATAATCAGGGAAAACAGTTATCTCCTCATTCCGCGGAAAATAATAAAAAAGATATAGCGGGGGGATCTCATTATTGGCAGTACGGCAATTTTTCACCGCGCCCTTTTATTAACTGCAAATAAAAAAGATTTTTCGCCGGATTTTTGGAAAGTGGTGGGTCGCGATTATGCGGTTTATGATTATAAAGATCGGTACTATCTGCAAAATGTATATCTGCTGCAATTTAACACGAAAAAATATCCTCCGAGCACTTGGCTGAGTCCCTACAAAGCAGTGCGTAAAAGCGTAAAGAACCCCGATAAGCGTACAAACAAAAACCCCATAAAATGACGAGGTTTTTGTTTGAGACAGCATCATACTGTGGTGCTATGGTATCAGTAATCCTTATATACAGCTCATATCGGCGACTTGGTCGTCTGCAGCGACGCGCATAATGCGCACCCCTTGCGTGTTTCTGCCTAAGCGGGGAACTTCTTTCAATTGCAGGCGGATGATATGTCCTTTTTGAGAAATAGCGATGAGGTCTTGTTCGTCAGTGATGAGCTTGATGCCAACCACCTTGCCGGTCTTATCGGTGACATGAGAGAGGCGAATGCCACTTCCACCCCGGCCTTGTATGCGGAACTCTTTCAGATTAGACATTTTTGCATAGCCGTTTTCCGTAACGTTGAGGATGTTGTTCTGCATATCAGGCGCAACAATCTCTACGCCAACTACGTGATCGCTCTTTTTTAAGGTGAGTGCGCGGACTCCTGCAGCATTTCTTCCCATAGGTCGGAGATTATGCTCGCTGAAGCGGATGGATTGGCCGTTTGCCGTGCCAATAAGCACTTCATCAGTTCCCATAGTGCCGCTTACCCAGCCGAGCGTGTCGCCATCTTTGAGCGTAATCGCAATAAGTCCGCTGCGGCGCCCATCGCTGAATGCATCGGCTTTCACTTTTTTCACGGTGCCGTTTCGCGTGATCATCACGAGATATTGGAATGATTCTTTTTTGCCCATACTAATGGCTGCCGTGATGATCTCGTCCTTATCCAGCTGCACGAAGTTCACTACCGCTTTACCTTTACCCAGGCGAGATGCCTGAGGCAGTTCGTATGCTTTGATCTGAAATACTTTGCCTCTGTTGGTAAAGAAGAGAATATTATCGTGGCTAGAGGCAACGATCATTTTTTGCACTACATCTTCGCTTTTAGACTGCATGGCGCTAATGCCTTTGCCGCCACGTTTCTGGGACTTATATTCTTCAACGGGCATTTGTTTAATATAGCCGCCATGGCTCAACGTGATGAGCACGTCTTGCTCTGGCACCATATCTTCATCGCTCAGTTTGCCGGGTTGGGCGGAAACGACTTTGGTCTTGCGCGCATCGCCATATTTTTCTTTCATCTCAAGCGTCTCATCTTTCACGACGCCAAGGATCTTGCGCGGATCATTCAATAATCCTTGGAGATATTCAGCGAGTTTCCGCTTTTCTTTCATTTCATTATCTATTTTTTTACGTTCCAGTCCCGCAAGTGTCTGCAGCCGCATCTCTAAGATCGCGGTCGCTTGGGCGTCGGAGAATTTGAATTGCTTGCGGAGATTGGCGTGTGCAGTTTCTTTGGTCTGCGATTTTTTAATGGTTTGGATAACTTCTTCAATATGGTCCAATGCTTTAGACAGCCCTTCCAAAATATGCAGCCGCTCCAAGGTCTTGCGCAAATCATACTGTGTGCGCCGTGTGACCACCTCCTGGCGATGGGCGACATATATTTCCAGTGCGCCTTTTATGGAAAGGATCTGCGGCTGCAGGCCATTTTCTACCAGGGCGAGCATATTCAGGTGAAATACTTTTTCCAAGTCCGTATACTTGAAGAGCTTATTGAGCACCTTTTGCGGCTGCGCGTCGGATTTGAGGTCAATCGCCACACGAATGCCGTCTTTGTCGGATTCGTCGCGGGCGTCTTTGATACCTTCCACGCGCTTGGTTTTTACCAATTCCGCAATTTTTTCCAGCAGCACCGCTTTGTTCACTTGATAAGGGAGTTCGGTGACGACGATCTGGAACATACCTTTTTTATTTTCCGCGATCTCGGTTTTTGCGCGGGCGAGGATAGGCCCTTTGCCGGTGCTGTATGCCTGAATGATCGCTTGGCGATCATAGATGATGCCGCCGGTGGGGAAGTCAGGACCTTTAACGATCTGCATAATTTCTTCGCTGGTCATCGTGGGATCATCAACGAGTGCAATGATCGCATCAGAAAGTTCGGTAAGATTGTGCGGTGGAATGGTCGTTGCCATACCGACCGCAATGCCCCACGAGCCGTTCATCAGAAGTTGTGGAATTTTTGCCGGCAGGACGCTCGGTTCCTGGTGCACGCCATCATAGTTTGGCACAAACGCCACAGTTTCTTTATCAATGTCTGCAAGCATTTCTTCAGCGATGCGCGTGAGTTTTGTTTCGGTGTATCGCATAGCAGCTGCGCTGTCGCCGTCTACGGAACCGAAGTTTCCTTGGCCGTTGATAAGCGGATAGCGCAAAGAAAAATCCTGCGCCATACGCACGAGTGCATCATAGACCGCCATATCACCGTGCGGGTGATATTTGCCGAGCACTTCGCCCACAACGGTCGCGGATTTCCGGTATTTGGCATTTGCGCGCAAGCCGATGGTGTGCATAGCGTAGAGGATCCGGCGTTGCACCGGTTTCATACCGTCGCGCGCATCCGGCAACGCCCGCTGGACGATCACGCTCATAGCGTAGTCCAGATAGGACTCGCGCAATTCCTGGCTAATGTCTCGTTTTTTTATATATCCGATTTCTTCCATATTATTTCTTAAACTGTTGGATCAGCTGCTCGATCTGTTGCGGGCTGGTTGCCTGGTTAATACTGTTTAATACTTGCTGGTTATGTGCTTGCTGTGCAGGATTGGGCTGGGCAAAAAACGCGCTTGATGCTGAGGTGGTGCCGCCAGCCGCAGCACCGGATGAAGCAGGTGCGGTGGTAAACGGCGAGACATTTTTTAGCGTGCTGGCAGGAGCAGTGGCAGGCGCTGCGGCGAGCGGGGTATTCAGGTTCAGCTTATTTGCATAATGAGAAAGCTGGAAAAGTTTTCCATTGCCTAAAAACGGCTGCCCGGACAGTTCAATGAACAACAGATACACCATACCAGCCGTAATAAGCGTTGTCAAAACCAAAGCAACCCGAATTTTGTATGCATTCGGGCGGTCTTTCAGGGTGCGAAAATAATTGCCGATGCGAAACATAATGCGATAATGCCTTCCGATTATTTGCTTTCTAAAATGACCAGCTCGGTTTCTTCGGTCGGCAAATTTTTGCGGTCCACGGCGTATTTTGCGAGGGTTATGTATTTGCCGCCAAATTCTTTTTTGAATTCTTCCAATGTTTGTGCGGAATACCTTGCAGGGATGACGACTTGCGGCTCTATAGCAGAAATATTTTTCATTGCAGTACTCACGCCGCCAGTACCTTCCTCGCCGAGCGGCACCATGAGGATATTCGCGTCTCCCATCACTTCCAGTTGT
>JAJYZQ010000062.1 GCA_021799835.1 bacterium
ATTGACGCTATGTTTAGCGTAGAGAAATATGATCTGCAGGATGTTGGCAGATGGAAAATGGATCAGCGGCTGGGCATTGAGCGCAAGAATATCACACCGGAAGATAAGATCCTGCATCAAGAGGACCTGGTGAAGATCGTTGCGGAAATGATCCGCCTCAACAATGATCCTAAAGCAGAGCCGGATGATATTGACCATCTGGGCAATCGCCGCGTGCGGCATATCGGCGAGCTATTGCAAAATCGTCTGCGTGTTGGGTTTGTGCGGATGGAGCGCATCATTAAAGACCGTATGAGTACGCTGGACCTGAACACCGTTACCCCTGCCCAACTTATTAATTCTCGCCCGCTTATTTCTGCCGTGAAGGAATTCTTTAACTCTTCACAGCTCTCGCAGTTTATGGATCAAGTGAATCCGCTTGCCGAACTGGAGCATAAGCGCCGGGTATCGGCGCTTGGCCCGGGCGGTTTGACGCGTGAGCGGGCGGGCTTTGAAGTGCGCGATGTGCATGCGTCACATTATGGCAGAATTTGTCCAATTGAAACGCCGGAAGGTCCGAATATCGGTCTTATCAGCTATCTTGCCGGATATAGCAAGCTCAATGACTTCGGATTTTTGGAAACGCCATATCGCAAAGTGATCAACGGCAAACTGACTGGCGAGATCCATTATTTGAATGCATTGGAAGAGGAGAAGTTCATTATTGCCCACGGCGGAGAAGCAGTGGATGATAAGGGAGTGCTCACAAATAAAAAAGTAGAAGCGCGTGTGAAAGGCGATCCGGAGCTCGTGGATCGCGAAGAGGTGGACTATATGGATGTGGCTCCCCAGCAGGCGATCAGCGTGGCAACGTCACTTATTCCATTCTTGGAACATGATGACGCGCAGCGCGCACTGATGGGTTCAAATATGCAGCGGCAGGCAGTGTCCTGTATCAAGCCGCAGGCGCCGCGTGTGGGCACGGGTGTGGAGAAGCGTGCCGCGTATGATTCCGGAAAAGTCATCATTAGCGATATAGATGGCATTGTCGCGGAAGTTGATGCTAATCACATCACGGTGAAGCCGAAAGAAGGTGCGGCAAAAATTTATTTCTTAGAAAACTTTGAGCGATCAAACCAATACACCACCATTCATCAGCATCCGCTGGTTCATAAGGGGGATGTGATCAAGAAAGGTGATGCACTGACCGATGGCCCGGCAATTGATAAAGATTCTTTGGCGCTGGGGCAGAATCTGTTGGTTGCGTTTATGCCGTTTGAGGGGTTGAACTATGAAGACGCGATCATTATTTCCGAGCGCGTCTTGAAAGATGATCGCTTTACCTCTATTCACATTGAAAATTTCTCTGTTGATGTCCGCGAGACAAAGCTTGGTCCGGAAATCACCACGCCCGACATTCCGAATGTCGGCGAGGAAAAACTGAAAGACCTTGATGAAGAAGGCATTGTGCGGATCGGTGCGGAAGTTCACGAGGGAGATATCTTGGTTGGAAAAATCTCATTTAAGGGGGAAGCAGACCTCACTCCTGAAGAACGGCTCTTGCGCGCGATCTTTGGTGAAAAAGCGCGCGAAGTAAAAGACACATCGCTTACTCTGCCGCACGGCAAAAGTGGGCGGGTAGTGGGTGTAAAAATATTGTCCCGTGAAAAGGGAGATGAGCTCTCACCTGGCGTCATTAAGACCATTCAGATAGAAGTTGCAGAATGGCGCAAGGTTTCTGCAGGAGACAAACTGTCCGGTCGCCATGGCAACAAAGGTGTTATTTCTGCGATATTGCCGGAAGAAGATATGCCGTATTTAGAAAACGGCACGCCGGTAGATGTCATTCTCAATCCTCTCGGCGTTATTAGCCGTATGAACATCGGCCAGATCTTAGAGACGCACTTGGGATGGGCTGCAGAAAAGCTGGATTATTATTCTATGACGCCGGCACTGGATGGCGCCAATGAAGAACAGATCAAAGAAGAATTGAAAAAGGCGGGCATTCCGGAATCCGGAAAAGTAACGCTCTACAATGGAAAAACCGGAGAGCCGTTTGAGCAGAAGGTGACGGTTGGCATCAACTATATGATGAAGCTGAATCACTTGGTGGAAGACAAGCTCCATATGCGGTCTATTGGCCCGTACTCCCTGATCACTCAGCAGCCGTTGGGCGGTAAGGCGCAATTCGGTGGCCAGCGCCTCGGTGAAATGGAGGTGTGGGCACTTGAAGGGTATGGTGTGGCACATATCTTGCAAGAAATGCTTACCGTGAAATCAGACGATGTTGCCGGACGTACCAACACCTATGAGTCCATCATTAAGGGAGAGAATATCAAGTATCCCAATATTCCTGCAGCGTTTAATGTGTTGATCAATGAGATCAAGGGATTGGGCTTGAATGTGCAGCTCTTGGGTGGTGCCGGAAAGCAAAGGTTGGAAAGCGAAGAAGAAGACACTACCATTAATAAAACTATTGAGGCAAAAGAGCCGGTCGGCAAAGAGGTGGCAGAATCCGAGCGCACTCAATAATCACGTAAAATTTCATCTGTTACCATTAACCATTTATTATGGCGCAAAGCGATTTTACCTCAATAAAAATAAAACTCGCTTCCCCGGAAGAAATTTTGTCGTGGTCGCGCGGGGAAGTTACCAAGCCAGAAACCATCAACTACCGCACACAGCGGCCGGAGAAAGATGGCTTATTTTCCGAGGTCATTTTTGGTCCTACGAAGGACTGGGAATGTTACTGCGGAAAGTATAAGCGTATCCGCTATAAAGGCGTGGTGTGTGACAAATGCGGTGTGGAGGTAACGCGGTCTATCGTGCGGCGCGAGCGTATGGGGCACATTAAACTTGCCATTCCGGTTTCGCATGTTTGGTTCTTGCGAGGTGTGCCTTCAAAGATGGGGTTGCTCTTAGATATCTCTGTCCAAGACTTGGAAAAAGTTATTTATTTTTCCGCATATATCATTACGAAAGTATATGATGGTGAAAAGGAGAAGATCCTGGCATCCTTGGAAAAAGAGTATGCTACAAAACTGAAGGCTGCAGGAAATAAGGAAGAAAAAACTGCGATCAAAGAATCGTATATGCACGCCAAGGATTCGCTTGCCGGCATCAGGCAATATGAAATCCTTTCCGAGGTAGAGCACCGCGAGCTTAGCTTGCGCTACAGCACTGCGTATGAAGCGGGCATGGGCGCTGAAGCGCTGCGGAAACTCTTTACGGCAATTGACCTGTATACTTTGCGCGACGAAGTCACTGCGCTGATTGCGAAAGCAAAAAATCCCGATAAAAAGCAGATGCGGCGGTTGCGGCTGGTGGAAGGCATGATCAAAGCCGGTATTCGGCCGGAGTGGATGTTTATGACCGTGCTGCCGGTGATCCCGCCAGACCTGCGCCCGATGGTTGCGTTGGATGGCGGACGGTTTGCGACGTCTGACGTCAATGATCTCTACCGACGCGTTATTAACCGCAACAACCGTCTGAAGAAATTGATGGAGATCAATGCGCCCGAAGTGATCACACGCAATGAAAAGCGTATGCTGCAAGAGGCGGTTGATGCACTCATTGATAATTCTGTGCGCCACGGTCAGCAGGTTATGGCGTCCAGCAAACAGAAGCGGCCGCTGAAATCATTGGCTGATATGCTGCGCGGGAAAAGCGGGCGATTCCGCCAAAACCTCTTGGGTAAGCGTGTAGACTATTCCGGCCGTTCCGTTATTGTGGTAGGTCCGCAATTGCAACTCCATGAATGTGGCTTGCCGAAGAAGATGGCATTGGAACTTTTTAAGCCATTTATCATCCATAAACTTATTTACGAGTATCAATTGGCGCATAACGTGCGGAGTGCGACCCGGCTTATTGAGCAAGGCATCAGCGAAGTGTGGGATGCGCTTGACTCGGTGATCCAAAACCGCTATGTATTGCTGAACCGCGCGCCGACCCTGCACCGCCTCGGCATTCAAGCATTCAAGCCGGTATTG
>JAJYZQ010000063.1 GCA_021799835.1 bacterium
TTCTTTGTGTTCATCAGCATTGAATAGTGAGGGCGCCGCGCAGGCGTAGGAAATTCTGCAGTAGTAACCGGGACAAGGTGCGGCAGTTCAAACGTTGGATTATAGGTATGATACGCTGAAAAGATAGAACGCGCAAATTCATACCAGCTGGTCACTCCTTCATTGGTCATATGATACGTACCGAACGGCTTTTTCTCCGCAAGAAGGAAATAGACCGCTTTTGCCATATCCCATGAATAGGTTGGCTTGCCAAACTGGTCGTTGACGACGCGGATAGGATCGGCAGAATTTGAACGGCTCTGGCGGTACGCAAGATCCAGCATCGTTTGCACAAAATTCTTGCCATGCGCGCCGAACAACCATGACGTACGGATCAGGTAATAATCTTTTGTATGCTCTTGGAGTAACTGTTCACCCTTCAGTTTGGATGCGCCATAGGCATTGAGCGGATGGAGCTCTGTTGTATTCTCGCGATAGCCGGCAGCATTCTCACCGTCAAATACATAATCCGTGGAAAAATGAACCAGTACGGCATTTTCTTTTTTGGCAGCTTCCGCTAAATACCCTACGGCTGCACCATTGACCTGCTCAGCAATTTTTTGGTTGGATTCTGCGCCATTTACATCAGTGTAGCCCGCAGCATTGATGATAATATGCGGATGAATTTCTGCAACACGCTTCAGCACGTCGTTGCGCACGGTAATATCAAGTTCTTTCCGATCAAATGCGTAAACATCTTGGCGATCAAAGATGCGCTTCAGGTCCTGCCCCAGCATGCCGTTGGCGCCGGTGATGAGAATGGTAACGCGATTATGATTGATGTGGTTTTGCATAGTGGCGGCGTTATGCGAATGATTATACAGATAATGACTTCAAATATTTTTTAAACTCTTTCTTGACTTCCGGATGTTTTAAGCCAAAGTCCACGACTGCCTTCAAAAATCCGATCTTGCTGCCGCAGTCATAGCGCGTGCCTTCTATGGTATAGCCATAGACCATTCCCCCGTGCTGAATATATTGGCGCAGCGCATCTCCGGTGAGCTTGATCTCAGATCCCGGCTTATACGGTATAGTGCTCAATTCCTCAAAAACCACGGGAGTGAGCACAAACTTCCCGACAATGACCTGGTTGGAGGGCGCATCTTTACCGTCCGGTTTTTCTACAATGTCCAAGATCTGAAATGTCCCCGGAGCAACTTTTTTTGCTTTTACGACGCCGTAAAGATGCACATCTTTGCGCGGCACCGTGGTAAGCGCGATCACCGGCGCTTGGTATTTTTCATATACATCAAGGAGTTGCCGCAGGGCAGGCCTGCGCGGATTATCAATGATATCATCGCCAAACAACACCGCAACGCTTTCACCATTCAAAAGGTGCCGCGCTTGGAGCAACGCATCACCGTCACCGCGCGCTTCTTTTTGGCGCACATAGGCAAAATGTGCAAGCTCTGCAATATGCCGCAATTGTTCTTTGACCGCCGTTTTTCCTTTGCTGTCCAGAATATACTCCAGCTCCATAGCGTGGTCAAAGTGGTCCTCAATAGCGCGCTTTCCGCGGCCAGTGACAAAGATCACCTCTTCAATGCCGGATTGCACCGCTTCCTCCACGAGATACTGGATAACGGGCTTGTCTACGATCGGCAACATTTCTTTTGGCTGCGCTTTGGTCGCCGGCAAGAACCGCGTGCCCAAGCCTGCTACTGGTAATATTGCTTTTTTAACCTTTCCCGAAGATGCTGCGTGTGCTGCCATAGGTGCAAATTATATTTCTACTGATGAGTTGCTCCCGACGATAAGCTTGTGGCCGGATGGCCGCGTTAAGGTAACATCCGTGACTTGAGCGTTATTGCCAATGATGCTATCCACAATATGTTTATTTGTGTTTATTGAGACGCCGTCCAGTATGATAGAATGATCAACCTCTGCATTAGTGATAGATACATTATTGCCAATAGATGTATACGGCGCAATATAGGCATTATGCAGAATACTTTGCTCGCCTACTACCAAGGGACCGCGGAGAACGCTTGCACCCGTGATCCGCGCACCTTTGCCAATACGCACCGTCCCCTCAATAACCGTCTCCGGGCTGATTTCTCCTTGAATATCCTGCCCCGTCAGTTGATCAAGGATCAAGCTATTTCCCTCCAGAATGTCAAAGGGCTTTCCGGTGTCCTTCCACCAGCCAGTGATCTCCTGATAGCCGACCCGTGAGCCATGTTGTAGCAGATAGGTGTGCGCGTCAGATATTTCCAATTCCCCGCGCGCGGAGGGCTTAATAGCATGCACGGCTTTCATCACTGCCGGCGAATAAACATAGATGCCGGTCACTGCAAAATTGCTTGCCGGGTTCTCCGGCTTTTCATCTACGCGCACCAGTTTCCCATTTTCAAATACCGGCACGCCGAACCGCTCCGGATCCTGCACATGCGAGAGTGCCAAAAGGCAATCCAGCTTTCCCCGTTCAAATCTGCGAATCAAACTTTTCAAATCTGCGAGTACGATATTATCACCGAGGTAAAACAAAAAGGAGTCGCCATCCAGAAATTTTTCTGCAACTTTGATGATATGCGCAAGCCCTTGCGGGCCGCCAGTCTGTTTAATGTAGGTGATCTGCGCTCCCCAGCGTGAACCATCGCCAACCGTTTTTTGAATCTCGGTCTCTTCAGGATTGATATTGATGCCGATATCCGAGATGCCGGCAGCTACCACTTTTTCTATAGCATACCAGATCATCGGCTTATTCCCCAAGGGAATAAGATGCTTATTGGTCGTATAGGTAATGGGGCGGAGGCGCGTGCCGCGGCCTCCCGCAGTGATCAGCGCTTTCATAGGTCTTTCGTTTTTACCTGTACGTTTGTCCACCACGTGGGATTTTGCTGATACCATGCAACAGTTTCCTTGAGTGCTTCCATAAAACTGTAGCGCGGCTTCCAGCCAAGCGCGCGGATCTTGCTTGCGTCAACGCCATAGCGTTTGTCATGTCCGGGCCGGTCAGTGACATGCTCAATGGATTGCTCATCTTTCCCGAGAATATCCAGCAATGCTTTGGCGATCTGTGTGTTCTCCCGCTCATTATTTGCAGCAATATTATAAATTTCTCCGCTCTTTCCTTTGTGCACCACCAGGTCAATGGCAGCGCAGTTATCCCACACATACGTCCAATCGCGGATATTTTTTCCTGTGCCGTAAAGCGGCACCTTCTTGCCTTCTATGAGATGAGTGGTGAAAAGCGGAATAAGCTTTTCCGGATATTGATACGGGCCGAAATTGTTTGAGCTGCGCGTGATGAGCGTGTCCAGTCCATAGGTTGTATGGTATGCCATAACCAAAAGGTCTGCACTTGCCTTGGATGCGGAATATACGCTGGACGGCGTGAGGCCGTCAGATTCTTTGAACGCGCCCTCGTCAATGCTGCCATACACTTCATCCGTGCTGATCTGCAAAAATTTCACGCCATATTTCCGTGCTGCCTCCAACAGCACATGCGTGCCAACAATATTCGTGGCAATAAATTCTCCCGGGCCATTGATGGAGCGATCCACATGGCTCTCTGCAGCAAAGTTGATGATCATATCCGGCTTTTTAGCGATCAGCCGATCTACCACTGCCGCATCAGCAATATTCCCCTGCACAAATCCATAATGGGAATTTCTCGCGACATCTGCCAGGTTTTCTGGGTTTCCCGCATACGTCAACGCATCCAGATTGATAATATTGTACTCTGGATGTTTGGCGAGCACATAATGAATGAAGTTTGATCCAATAAATCCCGCTCCTCCCGTAACAACAATATTCATAAAATAACGAGTTTGTACTTATGCATTACGTATATACATGCTATACCCTAACCTACCGGTTTTTGGTGCTCCAGTCAAATCCAATGGCTATGTCGTCAAAAGGTATCCGCTCTT
>JAJYZQ010000064.1 GCA_021799835.1 bacterium
GTGTTTTAGTGCCGGCCGCCGGCAGGGCGCGTATCGCTTCGCGGGCGGTCTGGCGCGCCAAATTTTGCGCTATGATCGCGCAATGTTCGCGCACGAGGTTTTCTCGCGCTATATCGCCCGATAGACTCACAGCACTCCCTCCTTTATGTTCCATAATATCATATCGGCCCTTTTCGGTAAAAAGCGTAAACTTGCCAGCTGCGTATCAAATCAGATATTGTCGTTTAAGCTAAGCGGCCGCATATTTTCCTTGCGCTGATGCGTAATATATCGTATAGTACACTGTCCGCAAAAAGAGTGGTCAAGGAGGGATTGCGGTGGAATGGCGTAAACGTACCGGACGCCTGGCTAAGCGAGTGCGGCACGTTCGCGACCGGTCAAAGAACCTTCGCACACATATGCCGATGCTTGCAGCCGGCATGGCATTGCTATTTATGGGACTCTGGTCAGTACCATTGAAAGACCTGCTCGTGTCTTATTGGTACCTGATGGTAGAACTCATATCTTTGTTTCAAGAAGTGCTTCTGCTTACCATTATCAGTTTGTTTTTCGCACTGATCGGTGTCGCGTATAGCGTCGCGGTAATCATACGGTACGCACAAGTTCTTTTGCGCAGAAACCCGCCTCGGTGATACCGAACAGGCGGGTTTTTGATAGAACACACTGCCCAACAAAAAAGTGCAGAAGGCCTAGTAACGATCTATGATCGCTCTAATTTTTTATCAAACACATAGAGGCGCTGAACGCCATTCTCTAAAAGAAAGTAATAGATAATGTACGGCACCAAGAGAACCAAAAGGAGCGCATCAAGCGCTGTTAAGGCAACGAGTATGCTTTCCAAAGACCCTTCGAAGAGGAGGATGGTGCATACCAGAGTCAATGAAACGGCCAAAAATGCACTGCCAAAAAACAACGTAATGAGAAGATGTATGAACCGTTCGTGCTGGAAGAAAGAGATCTGTGCACGATTGAACGATTGAAGCTCTTTTTTATCCTTCGTAGGATGCTGCAGCTCGCTATCCATAAAAGCGAGATGTGCCTGGAGTTCTTTATACATACCAACAACGCTTATGATTGCTTTAGAGTGGCTAAGGGAAAGGTCAAACTAAATACACTTCCCTTACCCTCCTCGCTCCGTTCCAGCCGGACATCAATGCCCATAAGATCAGCTAGGAGTTTTGATATATAAAGGCCGAGTCCGCTGCCATATTCTTTATTGTGCATAAATTGCTTTCCGGCGATGAATTTTTTGAAGAGTTGCGTCTGCTCTTCCGGACTGATGCCACTTCCCGTATCAGTAAAGGTCAGTTTTACCAGATCACTATTTTGTTCAGCGGTAATGGTAATGCCGCCTGATGCCGTATAATGAATTGCATTACTCATGAGATTAACATAGATCTGCTGCAAGCGCGCCACATCTAGCATAAGAGGTGGAAGCGAGAACGGTGGTTCATTAAATGTGAGGGATAAGTTTTTCTCTTGTGCGAGTGGCAGCATATCTCTTACTGTATCTCGCAGCGTTTGGAAAATATCTACCGGCTTATTATCCAGCGCAAGCTTTCCTTCCTCTAATCGCTGCACATCAAGAAAATCATTTGCAATACTCAGCAAGCGAACAGCATTGCGCAAAATACTTTTACTGTCATAGGTCAGTTCTTCGTTATTTTTAACTTGATCATCTTCCAGCATCAGCTCAGCGTTTCCCCGGATAATGCTTAAGGGTGTACGCATTTCATGTGCCGCGATCTCTAAAAATTGATTCTTTGAACGCTCTAACATTTTCTGTGCAGTGATGTCTTGCAGCCAAATAAGCGCGCCTGCAGTGCTTGATTCGTCTTTTAGCGATGTAAACGACACGGCATAGATCTTCCCGTGAGCTTCTGCTTCCGGGATATTCGTGGATTCCCCCTGCATAACGCGATACACATAATCGGATATAGGAAAATCGGGAAAATGATTTGTTAACTTATCAAGCGCTTGCGTGTCACTTACAATATGCAGAAAGCGAGTGGCAGCAATATTAACAAAACTCACCTTTCCATCTTTATCCAACAAAATAGCGCCCGTATCCATATGCTGGGCGATCGTATTCAGTTTTACTCGTTCATAGTCCAATTCTTGCGTGCGCTGCTGAACTTTTTCCTCAACAATCTCATTCTGCGATTGCAGCTTCTTATTTATTTCAGCAAATTCTTGAGAGCTCAGGTCCAAAGAATGCAAAAGTAACGTCCGGTCATCATCAGCATGATCGTACGCGTCGCTTACGGACTGCAGAAGATTTTTCCAGTCTTCAGGAAGAGACTCCCGCTTGGCATCGCCAAGATACCGCTTTATTTGGCGCTCAAGAACTCTATTCATATCACGCCTCGCTGAATGTGGTGATGGTCATCGTTTGGTTGTGAAGCTCACACTGCTTTTCTGCAGGCGACACAGGAGAAAGCTCTCCATACGAATAAAACCCAGTAATGGCTGCTTGCGGACCAAGTTCACTGCGCACCGCTTCCAGTTCTTCCTCGGTGCGCTCTTTTAGAACGAGCTTTCTGCCAATACAACTAATGAGAATAGCGAGCTGTGCTTTTTGAGATTGCAGCGCTTCCAAGCTCATTTTTCCTGACACTGACGCGCCATCAATGAGCCGTTCAAAATTTGCTTTCATCAGTGCTGCCTGCACTCCTTCCGGCATATCGCCAGCAAATGTTATGCTCTGGTCATCTTCATTGACGCCCAAAATAGTACGCACCACCTCAACATCCCTATCACCGCTTTTTATGCGCAAGCGCAAGGGGAATAACAGGCCGGTGCTGGGCAAACCTTTCGCTAATTCTCCCAAATAATCTTTATATAGTTTTAATGCCGGTTGGCCATCCAATTCATAGAGCACATTGCCTTTTGCCTTGGTAATAGTGCGCTCAATGCCGAAAGGATCCCAACCACCTTTTGATCCATAGCCGATACGTAGTGCCGGGCCATAGAATCCCATAGCTACTATTTTATGCTCTTTGCCCGGCTCATTTAATCCCACCAATGTTTGCTTGAAATCCGTCCCATCCCCCACCAGGCCTCCTGTTACTGATACATTTGCGGGCAAGGTATCATTGAATCCTTTGACCAGTTGCGTGCCGTTCACATTCAAGCCATCAGAAAATACCATAACGTGCACTAGGCCGTCTTGCACTAATTCATGCGCCATTTTAGCGCCTGCATCATAGCTCGCGGCTGCATCTGTTATATCTGTGGTAGCAAATTTTATGGTGGTTTTTTCAAACCAGATTGCGGAAAGCGCCAAAGAATCGTCTCTCACCTGTGTGTCCATAATTTCTCCTGCCGTAGAGCAAAGCAATAGCGCTGACTGCGGATACATTTCCTTGATCTCTGCAAATATTTTTTGTTCCCCTACCAGAGATCGGCCGCCAAACACCAATACACACTGCGGATCTGCCGGTAACTTTTCAGACGAAACCATTTTCCAACCATCTTGCGCTGTCCAAAATTTTTGTTCTACTTTCATAGAGAGTTTATGTTACTAATACTAGTGCACATTGAGATAACCTTTTACTTTATTGACCAGGTCGTCTATATCCACACCCTTTTTAATATAATCTTCGGCGCCAACTTCCCGGGAAAACGCCTGATCAGATTTCATATGCGCGGGATTATCAAAGGCGCTTAAGAATACTACTTTAATATCTTTCGTGTTAGGATTTTCTGCGAGTTTTTTCTGCGCCGTAGCGCCATCCATAAAAGGCATTTTAATGTCCATCAAAATAAGGTCGGGATGTTGTTTGATCGCCATTTCTACTGCTTCTGCACCATTGGCGGCAGTGATTACACGGAATCCC
>JAJYZQ010000065.1 GCA_021799835.1 bacterium
TATTTTATTGTATGGGCCGGCAGGATTGGGAAAGACCAGCTTAGCGTACGTTATTGCCCATGAGATGCAGGCGAGGATCCAGGCAACCTCAGGGCCGGCGATTGAAAAAGTAGGGGATCTCGGTTCTCTACTCACTAACCTAGAAGATGGCGACATTCTTTTTATTGATGAGATACATCGGCTGAATAAGAATATTGTGGAGTTATTGTATCCGGCGATGGATGAATATAATCTTGACCTTATTGTCGGCAAAGGACCGTCTGCGCGCAGCATTAAATTGAAATTAGCACGATTTACCCTTATTACCGCGACCACACGCATTGGTATGATGCCATCACCTTTCCGTAACCGGTTCGGCATGGTATATAACTTAGATTTTTATACTACAGAAGATATTGGAAAGATCATTACCCGATCAGCAAAGATACTGAATGTTCCTATTGATGAGGAAGGCATCCGCATTCTTGCACAAGCGTCTCGCTTAACGCCGCGCATTGCAAATCGTCTGCTCAAGCGCGCGCGCGACTATGCATTAGTGAAAGGAACCGGGAAAATTACTGCAGAAATGGCGCGCCGCACCCTTGAACTGCTGAAGATTGATGCATTAGGGTTGGAAGAGACCGATATTAAGCTGCTGCGCAGCATTATTGAAAAATTTGATGGTGGTCCGGTGGGGATTCAATCGCTTGCTGCAGCAAGCAGTGAAGAAATAGACACGATAGAAGAGATCTATGAGCCCTATCTGTTAAAAATGGGGCTTTTAGGAAAAACGCCGCGCGGCAGGACGGCGACTGATCAGGCATATCATCATCTTGGCATCGCGAAAGATACGCTGCTGTGATGCGGTTAGTGGAGTTTTTTGGGGTCTACAAGAAACCCGCGCAGATCGCGACGGCCGATAATGACGGGAAAGCGGAGATTGCCGCGTTCGGCAAGAGAAAATTGCGTATTAATGGGCCGTCCGTCTAATATAAAATTTACGTCAACGAGATCACGCTCTTCTTCACCAAGAGAGCTTTTTACTTTTACGGTGCGTTTGAATTGGTTCAGGCCGAGGGAGTCAGCGAGTTCCCGGTCTATAGAGCTGAAGTATGCTCCGGTGTCTAATTTTGCCCGCAATTCTTTATTCAGTGCATTTTGTGTGATCATAATAGTAGTAATAACGCCGACGATCTTTTTTCCTGATATTTCTTCCAGCTCCTGCTCAATTTCTCCGCCAAAGAGGTCTTGTGCAAGGCGCACGCCTTGATCGATAGTTTTTACCTTTAATCCTTTTATGCGCTCAAGGCGGTCACGGAGGCCGGAAAGATTGGCAATTTGTATAGCAAGGCCGGGGCGAGCATTCACTTCTAACACCATAGGCCCTTTGTCGCGATCAAGCGCTATATCAACGCCTGCATAACCTAGGCTGCTCATGGTTTGCGCGGCAATAGCGGTTTCTAATATCTTTTTCCATGAAGGGATCCGGAATCCCGCAAGCAGTGTGCGGGTTTCTGGAATGTAGTCAATCAGTTGGTCGTGTTGAATGGCATTAGTGGTGATGCCATTTGCCATATCTATGCCGACGCCGATGCCTCCGAGGTGAAGGTTTGCCTTGCCGTTGGATTCTTTGGTTGGTAGGCGCAGCTCTGCCATAACCGGCACGCGATTAAATACAATGACGCGAATATCCGGTATGCCGCGATAGGCGAGTGGTTTGAATATAGGCAAGAGTTTGATGCGTTCTTCAAAAAATGCGGAATCTTGTTTTTGGGCGAGTGAATAGGTGCCGTCCAAAATATCCATAATATGGTTTTTAATATCCACCATAGTGATCTTGTTGCGGTTTGATTTTACCCACACGCCATCCACCCCCTTCTTTTTTGCGTAAACGATCAAAACGCCCATGCCGCCAAATCCTTTATTTGGCTTAATCACAAAACTGTTTTGGAGGGCAGCTGCATCTAACGACGCGAGCGTTTCGCGGCGCCGGATGATGAGGTAGGTTTCCGGCACACTAATTCCTGCTTCTCCCAGCAATTTTTTTGTAGCAATCTTATTATTTGCCGTGCGGATAAAGCGCGGCGCATTGTATTCGCCAACATAACGCAGATTGCGCTCGTTTATACCGAGAATGGTATCATAATCTTTTAACGTCATAGGCTAGCAAGAGTTCACTTATTCTTTGCCACTTCTTTGAAGCGGTAGTATTCTGCAATACGCAATCCCGACCAATTACCGAGCAATAACACAGCGATCACGCAAAAGACCAATACCAATAACGGATAAGTAAGAATGACCGCACGAAGCACTTCTATACTAAAGAGAAGATAGGAAATAATAGCAATGAATGAAATGGTTACAATATACACAATATTTTCCCAAAATGATGTGTGGGTGCGGAGCGAAAAGAACCGTTCAGTCAGCGACAGAATAAAGATCACTGCAAGAATTCCGGATAAACTAATGTTAATAAGATAATAAGGGAATAGTATGCCTAAGAGTCCGATGCAAAATGACGTCAAAATAATGATCAAGCCGACTTTTGGCAGATGGAGCAGTTTGGTATTCTTAAAGAAGTAGTAGAACGCATTACTGAGCACTAAGGAGACGATCAATAGGATAATGCCAAATATTGGCCCAATGATAATAAATGAATAGCTGAGCAAAAGCGGCACATCAATGCCAAACCCGCGCAGCCCTACTGCTTGCCGGAAAAAGACGATAAGGGTGATGATGACCGGCAAGAGAAAGATGAGAAGGAGTGACGTGGTGGTGATGTTATTGAGCACTTCCATAAGCAATGTAATGAAGAGTAATTATAGGGATCGTTGATGTTTGGTGTGGTAGGTCTGGATGGTCAGGTGAGTATAGGCGATCGCCAGCGCATCAAATGCATCATCAGGTTGTTTTCCGGCATTGGGAGGGATGGGTAAAATATTGCGTATCATCTTAATCACTTGCGTTTTGTCCGCGCGGCCATAGCCGGTGACCGCCTGTTTGATCTCTAGCGGCGTATATTCGCCGGTAGGAATGGCGTGCGCAGCTAATGCAGCAATAATAATGCCGCGTGCCTGACTCACCTCAATAATAGTCTTTGCGTTTTTAAAGAAAAACAGCTTTTCCACCGCAGCGGAAGTCGGCTTATATTTTACCATAATATGATCCAGTTCTTTTTGCAGTATAATCAATCGGTCTGCAGTAGTTTGTGTGCGGGGCGTTGTAATGCAACCGAAATCAACCACGCGCATACCGCGGCCGCCGGGCGTTATGATGGCAAATCCACAGCGGTCTATGCCGGGATCAATGCCCAACACCACAGACGGCGGTCCGCTAGGCGGCGTTAACGTATAATTCTTCAACATCTTCATCCTCCTCAAGAGCAGTGGAAAGTTTTTCCAACTGTTCGCGGACGGCGTCGTCCACCTCAATGGGATTAGTAGGTACGTAGGTCAACTCTTCATTGCTGAGCGCTATGCCGGCATAGGTGAGCGTGTGTTTCGCCATTTCCCATGCGGACGGCTCAAAGAATGCGGTAAGCGTGTTGGATTCCTCATCGCGCTGTGTATCAAGAGCGCCCGCATCAATAGCAGCAAGCTCAAGATCATCAAGGGATGCGCCGGATTTGCGGAGCTCTGATGTCATAACTTTTTTAAACATCCACTCCACACTGCCTTTCTGCGCAAACTTTCCGTTATTGATATCAAGGATGTGTTTGATATTATTTACCGAGCGATTGCGATTGTCAGTAATAGCTTCTATGAGTATGGCAATATTTCCC
>JAJYZQ010000002.1 GCA_021799835.1 bacterium
GTTGCAACACTGTCCTACACCACCACCGGTAAGAATGGCGCGGAGATAGATATTATGTCTCCGGTGGGAAGCAGTAGTGGGAGTATGGCAAAAGTGAATGTAATGGGCAGCGAGTATACCTCTATCAGATTTCCCAATGGATCAAGTTCTTGGACATGGATAAATAGCAACTGGGGACAAACCAGCTCATCATACTGGATATCTAATTTTTACACCGGCAGTTGCATCTATGCCAAATGGGCTCAAGTAGTTAATGGCAATACCTTGGAAGTAGATTTTGGCAATACTTGCTCATCAGCGGAAACGCTTAATGTGCTCATTGAAGGTGTGTTGATATGATATAAGCACTATGAACATAGCTTGAAGTGGTGTGCCGCTTAAGAATAAGAGAGAATATAAAAACCCGCGAATGCTTCGCGGGTTTTTATATTCTTGCCTACCCTTCTTCGAGATTCCCACTTTCGCGGGCCTGCCTGCCGGTAAGCAGGTTCGGCATGACAAAAGAATTCAGGATAACATTATTAGGAAGACCATCACAACGCAATCTTGTACACGCTATCGTTGCTGAGGATGTAGAGCGTGTTTTCGTCTTCCAAGGAAAAGCCGCTGATATTGGCGGAGCGGGGAAGAATAATCTGCTTCTTGAATGTGCCGTCTTTGCCGATCACGAGGACACTTTTATCAGCGAGGACGTAGATATTGTTCCAGCCGTCGCGAGTGAAAATGGATCGGATATTCACTGTGCCCAAATTGAATCCATTGATCTGCAATTCTCCGGAAAGTGTCCCGCCCTCGTACTTATAAATAGCATGCGCTGAGCTGAGATAGACCGCACCATCTACTGCTAGGGATGTCGGTGCGAAATTCAGCGGCCCGGAAAGCCACCAGCTGGAGAAACTGGGGTTTTGCGTGCCAGAAAGTTTTAAGATATTTCCCGTCGCTGCATCAAGGAGATACGTGTTGTCATTATACATAGCACCGGCGATAAATGAATGGGCGGATGATGCGCTGCCGGTGCCGAGGGGGATGGTAATCTGTGTAAAGTTGTCAGTTTGCGTATCAAAGCGGGCGAGAGTGGTGTTATTGATAAAATATGCGCCGGAACTGCCGAAAGCCGTCGCGTTATTCTGATTCATTGTGCCGATGGTGGAAAAGTAGAAATTTCCTTTGTGCGGGTCGCCGGAAGCGGAGAAACTGTAAATAGTATTTGCGGTGAACACGTTTACGGTTCCGTCTCCCACGATGATGCCGGTGGGGTTGAAGTTCATACTGATTGTCTGGGTATTCAAGATATTGTCTGCAGCGGTGACGCGCAAAACATTGTTGATCGCATCGCTCAAATTTTGTAATTCTGTGGAGAGGTGCGACATATCCGATGACGCTACATAGGAGCTGTCTATGGATCTGGCGATGTTCTGTGCCTGCTGGAGGTCAGTTACGGCTTGCGTTTTATTGCCGGTAGAAAGGGCGGCGTTTGCTGTATTTGCAGCGTTTTCCGCTTGGTTCAAGAGGCGATTGTTTGCTGCTGCTTTTGCTGATTCGTGCTGATTGAATATGATCACCATAATGATCCCCACGATAACAATCAATGCTCCTGCGCCGATGGATATCTTTTTCCAGGTGCTTAATGCCATAAATCCTTTTGGCGGAATTTCAGAATTTGCTGGCGCAAATGTCCGCGCAATGATGCGTGTCCGTTTTTGCAATTCCGTGAAGTTGTCTGCATTGAAAACGCCGCGCACAGCGACAGTCGTTTGCCGGCTGATGCGAATGATATGCTTTCCTGCAACAGCGGGAAAACTGCGCACGTGGAGCGAGCGCACAAACCGCATAAGGTGATAGGCGCCGCGCCGCGCAGTATGCGGTAAAGCCTGAATCACTGCACGTACGGGAGCAGCATTATCAGCAACAGATGAGCGTTTGGGTTGGATAGAAGGGGAAGGGGCGGCAGGGGTAACCGCAGGAGTGGGCTTCTGATGCGGCAAAGACCGTGCTATTTTTGGCAGCGCACCAAACAAAGATCTTTTCTGCGGCTGCTGCGGTTCGGTGATGATAAGGGGTGCTGCAAAGAGAATAATGACGCTATTAAGAAATTCCAGCTGTATAGTTTTTTCCACGCGATTTTCCGTAGGCGCGTGGAGGGAAGAGAGAATAACTTCTTTGATGGTGCTTGCATTGATGTTCTGCGGCACGGCAAGCAGGAGATCATCTGCAGTGATCTCACCGCTCGCAATTTCGGAAAATTTCCCTGCTGTTTGTGGAATGTTCTTGCCAATGTCAATAAATTTATCATTGCGCACCAGGACGATCTTACTATCCCCCGCGGAACTAAAAGATATCTCGTTGCCTTTTAGCGCAACGGCGATCAGATTGATATTTTTGCGCAAGAGCGCGTTCTGTGCCCGGAGGAAATTATTTGCTTCATTCAACGCATTTTCCAACGCTTCCTGCGTGGAAAGATTTGGGCGTTTGTAGTAGTGCTCTTTGATGGTCTGGGCAACAGTCTTCAGGACACCGGGTGGCGTGGCTTCGCTTTTTAGTGCTGCACCAACGATCCACAGTTTGCCGAGGCCCAGTTCTTCCACATTTCCCGGCTCAAAATAAAAATATCCGCATACAAACCGCGTCTGCGGCTGTGCGGATTTTACATACAGATATCGTGATTGGAGATGCTGTTGGGTTGCCATAGCTTTGGCTCATTATACATACATACAGGCATCTCGTCTACCCCCGGACACGCTCAAAACGCACGTTGACTTTGCCTTGTTTTTTATATAGGATAAAGGGAGGGTACTCCAGGAGGATCGGTTAAAAGAGCAGCATTAATGTATGACCCTATGCCCGAACAAATTTTAGAAAAACTGTTTGAATCTCCCGCAAAGATAAAGATATTGAAGTTGTTTTTGCGCAATAGTACGGAATCGTTTTCTTTTGCTACCATTCAACAGCGCTTGAAGCTGGATCAGCAATCCTGCAAAACGCAGCTAGCGAATCTTACTAGCATTAAGCTGCTCACTATCCGTGTTAAGCAGAAGGAAAAACAATACTCACTGAATCATAAATTTGAGTTTCTGGATGAGCTGCAAAATCTCGTATTGAAATCTTCTCCCGCATCAAAGAATAAGATTCTCAACAGCATTAAAAAACTGGGCAAAATCCATTTGTTGCTCTTGGCGGGCGTATTTATCAATAGCAACAGTCGTGGCCGGTATGATATTCTTGTCGTGGGGGATAACGTCAACGAAAAGCGGCTCAAGGAGATCGTCAGGAATATTGAGGCAGAGGCAGGCACACAGATCCGCTATAGCTTGATGGATCTGGGCGAGTTTAAATATCGCCGTGATATGTTTGATAAATTTATCCGCGAGGTTCTTGACGGGCCATACGAAAAGCTGGTAGATAAGATAGGGTTAGCAAAGTGAAAACGGACGATTAGCTCAGTTGGTTAGAGCATCGCATTCACATTGCGGGGGTCGGAGGTTCGAGTCCTCCATCGTCCACTAAATAAATAATGAGCCATACTATGGCTCATTATTTATTTAGTTTAACTATGAAGGAGGACTCGAAGGCGCAGGCGCGACGGCGCCGAGCCGGGGCTATTGATTTTCCTTTTGATTCTGTTAGGGTGAGGCAAATGTCTCCTACGCTCTGGTGAGCTACGGAAGACCAAGGTCGCCTACGCTAAAGCTACAGCGACCGAAGAAGGAGGAAAAAGTGATGACCGCGGAAAAAGTGGTTGAGGTGATTGAAAGGTATCGCGAACTGTTTGTCGCACGCGGAATTGCCACTGTAGACTATCCGCATGATGAGGTGTTGGCGGACGAAACGCTTGGACTGGAACACTGTCATAGGATGCTGGACAAAATGCTCCAGTTCATCCGCGAGGGTCGGATGGAAAAAACGTTCCGGTGGCTGGGATTCATTCAGGGAGTGCTTTGGTCACAAGGCATCTATACGCTGACCGATCTGCAAAACCACAACCGTCCGTAATGTCCTTGCCCCGCTTCGGCGGGGCTTTTTGCATTGATATATACATATATATGGTATACTTAAACTGATGCGGATAGGGTGATTTCCGCATAAGGAGGGGAGATGCCATGGCTGCCAAAGTGTTGGTTGTTGGTAGTGGCGGGCGGGAGCATGCCTTGGCATGGAAACTCGCCCAATCACCACAGGTGAGCGCGGTCTACGTGGCGCCGGGTAACGCGGGCACTTCAGCGATCGCTCAAAATGTCTCGCTGGACGTGACCGAGATGAGGAAGTTGGCGAATTTTGCCGAGCAAAACGACATCAACCTCACGGTTATCGGCCCGGACGATCCGCTTGCCTATGGCATCGTTGATATGTTCCGCGCACGGGGACTCCGCATCTTTGGACCAACGCGCGCGTCAGCGTACCTTGAATCGTCAAAGGCGTTCGCCAAGCAGCTGATGCATGAGCAAGACATTCCTACCGCGCCGTATCGCGTATTTCGCGATTATGCGGCGGCTTCTGCATATATCCGCGAGTGCACTCTGCCGCTGGTTATCAAGGCAAGCGGTTTGGCTGGCGGCAAAGGAGTGTATCCTTGCCCCACCCTAGCAGAAGCAGAGCAAGCGCTTACCGACATCATGGTGCGGCATATACATGGCCAAGCCGGTGGAAAAGTGATCGTTGAATCTTTCCTTTCCGGCCAAGAGCTCTCCGTGCACGCGATCTGTGATGGGGTAAATGCGGCGCTCTTTCCGCCCGCACAAGACCACAAGCCAATCTTTGACGGTAATCGTGGTCCAAACACGGGCGGTATGGGAGCAATAGCGCCAGTCCCTGATGTCTCTCCGGAGCTTATGCGCAATGTGCAACGTCTGGTCATTGTTCCGGTGTTGGACGTGATGCGGCGAAGGGAAACGCCATTTGTTGGTTGTCTCTATCCTGGTCTTATGCGGGAAAACGGCAGCACCTTCAAAGTCTTAGAGTTCAACGTGAGATTCGGCGATCCGGAAGCGCAGGCCTATATGCGCCTGTTGCAATCGGATCTCTACGAGCTTCTTGCGGCAGCAGCCGATGGCGCTTTGGGATCTCAGCAACTTGCGTGGCAAAGCGGATTTGCGGTATCTATCGCGTTGGTATCAGCGGGCTACCCGGGGAGCGCTATCGCGACAGGCATACCGATATCCGGTGTTGCTGAAGCAGAACGCCTTTCCGATGTGGTCATCTTTCATGGCGGAACAGTACTCACTGATAAACTCCGCACGAATGGTGGCCGCGTGCTCCACGTCACTGCGACTGGAGCGACATTGGAAGAAGCGCTTGAGCGCGGATATCGGGCAGTGCGCCTGATCTCTTTTGAGGGGATGCATTACCGCACAGACATCGGCGCACAAGCGCTCGCGCGGATGCGCTGACCTCGCCGTACCTTCGCCTCGTAACGCAACGACTATGAGCAGCCAGATCCTTGACTGCTCTTTTATCGTTATGGTTCTCTGGCGGCAATAATGATATAATGGCGGAAAGAAAAAGAGCGCATATGCTGAAAGATTACCTCGTCTGGCATTTTTATGAAAAGCCGCGCGATCTTATCCGCGTGACGCGGTTTTGGCTGCGGGCACTCAATAATTATTTTTCCATTTCTATTTTATTGCGCACGCTTTTCTACCCTTGGCATCGCGATGTGAGCACGTATGAAAAGGGCATAGGCATCAGTGAGCGGCTAAATGCATGGGCGAACAATCTTATCTCGCGCGGCATCGGTACGATCGCTCGGCTGGTTGTTGTACTGATTGGCGCGATAAGCATGGCGGCAGTGTTTGCCGCGGGTATCATCGTTGTCATTGGATGGTTTTTTGTTCCGTTGTTTATATTGTTGATCATTGGTATCGGCGCAAGAATTCTCTAATATGGTAGATCTCAAAAAATTGCCGTTTTATCCGTATATCCTCCTCAATGCACTTATCCCGCTCGCATTTTTCTGGTATTTCGCCGAAGCATTCAAATATGGATTGGTAATCTTTGGTTTGCTCTGGTTTGCCCATGCAGTAGGCGCATTTTCCGGAGTGTATGGTAATGGTGTGGCGGGAGGATTAGCTATCTTGAGCTTTGGGCTATTCGCGTTTTTCGGCTATCTCAATATGTTTTTTCAGGAAAAGCTTGTACTCTATACGCATAAGGATTTTGTGTCTCTCATAGACGGCCGCAAAGATGGCAACATTCCCAACCTGGCTCTCGCACTGGATTTCTACAGCGCTACATTGCTCTATCCCGCGCGCGCGCTTAACGCCTATATAGTGCTGAACCGCGCACTGGATCATCCGCGGCTTTCATTTGTTTTTGAGCGCATTGGCATAGATCGCAATGCATTCCGCGCAGCACTACGCGAGAAAATGCGGAATGTAACCGGTGCTGATGCGGAATTTCTGCCGCAACTTCTCGCCAAAGCTATGGATATCGCGCAAGGCCATGGGCATAATAGCATTGCGGTGGGAGATCTTTTTTCTGCAGCGGTCTTTTTAGATAATTATTTGAAAGAATATTTTTTGCAGGTGGGTTTGGATGAGCAAGATATTGCAAATATTGTTTTTTGGGAAGAAACAGCATTTACCTATCGTATGCCGCGCCGGCGGCTCAATGCGCACGATCTTCTTTATGCTGAAGGCATTGGCAAGTCATGGTCATACGGATATACGCCGCATCTGGATCGGTTTGCGGTGGATGTGCGCGATTATGTAGCATCAAAGCATCCCGATCTCCATGTTACGTTGCGCCAAGATCTCGCTGACACTATGGCGGAGGTTTTAGCCAAGGATAGCGCAAACAGTGTAGTGGTAGTGGGAGAGAATGGTTCCGGCCGCACGGAACTGATCTATGCGCTTGCGCGAGATATCCGCGAAGGGAGGTCTTTATCACCGCTCAACTTCAAAAAAATAGTGTTGCTGGATGTGGGTGGCGTCATAGCTGCTGCGGGTGATACGGAAAATGTACAGCAAATGTTGATCGTGATCCTCAATGAAGCCGCACGTGCCGGCAATATTATTCTCGCCATTGATAATTTTTCCGACTATATCGGCACGGAAGAGGGAATTGGCAAGGTGGATATCTCTGCCGTACTCGCACCCTACATCAAATCAAATGTTCTGCAGGTCATTGGTATTGCAACATTTATCGGTTATCACGATAAGATCGCGCCCAACCCCGCGCTATCCGGCTTATTCAACGCGATTACGCTGCCCGATATGTCTGCTACTGATACTATCCGCGTACTGGAGGATTATGTGCCGCATTTTGAACAGCGGTATCGCGCAGGGATTACGTATCCGGTACTGAAAGAGATCGTAAAGCGCACAGATGAATTGATCGCTGATGTGCCGTTTCCGCAAAAAGCAGTGAGCGCGCTGGAAGAGGTGATGGTAAGTGCTGCAAGCCATAGGCGTCGGATCGTTACGGTACAGGATGTGGACGACGTCATCGGACGGAAAGCGGGCGTATCGCTGGGTACGCTGCAGGGTGGAGAGGCTGCAAAACTGCTGGATCTGGAAAATCTTCTTCATCAGCGTATCATTGGGCAAGACCTTGCCGTATCACTGATCGCGCAAGCGATGAAACGCGGCCGACTGGAAGTTGCATCCCACAAGAAGCCGATTGGTTCATTCTTGTTTCTTGGTCCTACGGGTGTGGGGAAAACAGAAACCGCGAAAGCCCTTGCGGCGATCTATTTTGGCGCCGAGCAGCAGATGGTTCGTCTGGATATGTCTGAATACCAGCAGCCGGAAGATGAAGCGCGATTCATTGGATCCAGTAAAAATGATCTTGATCAAGCATTTATCACGAAGGTTCGCGAAAAGCCATCTAGTTTGATATTGCTGGATGAAATAGAAAAAGCACATCCGAAAATTCTTAATCTCTTTTTGCAGATACTGGATGATGGTCGGCTAACCGATGCAATCGGCCGTACGGTGAGCTTCCGCAATACCATAATTATCGCCACTTCAAATGCCGGATCAAATATGATCCGGCAGGCAGTGGAGGCGCATAAAGATTTCTCCTCGTTTCATAAAGAGTTATTAGATTATCTCCAGAATCAAAATATATTCACGCCGGAATTTCTCAATCGCTTTGATGAGACGGTTGTTTTCAAACCGCTCACCAAAGAAAACCTCATTGCTATTGCGCAGCTCCTTATGGCGTCTCTTAACGACCGCTTGCGCCAGGCACATGATATCACGGTGGCGGTAACGGATGATATGCTGGACGCCATTGCGGACATCGGCTATGAGCCGGAATTCGGCGCACGCCCTATGCGCCGCGCCATTCAGGACACTGTAGAATCTATCGTTGCTGACAAGCTCTTGAGCGGTAAGGCGCCACGCGGCAGCACCCTTGCTATTTCCGCCGCTGATATCCGCGCAAAAGCGAACGTAAGAATGTGACTTCTCAAAATATGCTCTATCTTGAGAAATCATCTCGAACAAATGTGAGGGATCTTCATTAGTTTATTGTCTTTTATATTGCAAAACAAGGAGCTTCGAGTATAATAAAGGAAAGAAAGTATAAACCTATGAAACGCATTTTCTCCACACACACACACACACACACACACACCATCTCAAGTACTAAATGAGAGGAAGGGAGAACGTTCTTTTACGTTGATTGAATTACTTATTGTCGTCGCTATTATTGGTATACTAGCGGCACTCATTACGGTGAGTGTAAATGTAGCACTTACCAATGCAAAAATTGCCCGGGTAAAACAGGATTTGCAAACTTTTGCTTCGGCAGTATCTATAGCTGAAGCGAACACTGGGGAAGTGCTTGGTCAGATTAATGGCGGAAGTTATGGAGGAAACATTTGGCCTGGTGGCGGCTCTGTGAATTTTAATAATTTATCTGATAGTTCTGGGGCTGTACAATACTGGTATAGCCTATTAGCAAATGTACAAACTGCTTGTAATGGTGAGTGCAACAATATTAGTACAATGAAACGTGATCCATGGGGCAACCCCTATGGTATTGATCCGAATGAATTAGAGTTTTCTGGAGCTTTATGTCGTCGTGACTTGGTGCTTTCCGCCGGCCCAAACGGTATTGTAGATACCAGCGATAGTATCATTAATGATGTTATTCCGCCTTGCGGCGGCGATGATATTTGTTATGTATTGCCCTTTGCTTCGGGAACGTGTACGAATCAGTGATGATTGTAAAACAACCATACTATATTATGGGAAAGCAAACTAGTAGATCATTTACCCTTATTGAACTCTTAATAGTAGTAGCAATTATTGGGATACTTGCGGCATTGATTATTGTTAGCGTCAATGTTGCGCTGACCAATTCCAAAATTGCACGAACGAAACAAGACCTCCAGACATTTACCCGAGCAGTATCCATAGCAGAGGCAAATACGGGAAAAGCTTTAATGCAAATTACGGGAAGTGGGTGCAGCGAGTGTGGTTTTAACGGTAGTAATGATATTGGAGAAAATCTTAATAATCTTCTAGATAGCAATGCTGGCGTACAGCAATGGTACAATGATTTGCAAGCCATACAAAATGCATGCAATGGTGATTGCAATAACATCAACACGATGAAGCGTGATCCATGGGGGAACCCTTATTCGCTTGATGAGAATGAACTAGAATTTTCCAATGATCTATGTAGAAGAGATTTTATATCATCAGCCGGACCAGATGGTATCATTGACTCTAATTACAATGGAGGGCCGGGCTATACTTGGAATTGTGCAGGAGATGATATTTGTGTAGAATTACCATTTGCTACTGGAACGTGTGCAAATGGATGATTCCATAAGACGATAGTGAAATAAACAGTATGTTGGTTGTCAGGAAACTCTCCACAAATCTGTGGAGATTTTTTGTTATCCACAAGCGTGGGTTGACGGGAAAGGAGTGTGGGATATAATGGATGAAAAGTGGTTGAAAGTGGATAATTGTGGATAATTTGGTGGATAAGAATGGTTGAATGTTGATAAGTAAACGGTTTTGCCATGCTTATCGGCGAATACGCGCACAATTTGGATAGTAAGAAGCGTCTCGCCATCCCATCAAAATTACGGGGCGAGATGAGTAATACTGTTGTGGTAACGAAAGGATTGGACGATTGTCTCTTCGTCTATCCGCCGAAAGAATGGGAAAAGCTCGCGCAAAAATTGGGTGAGCTGCCAGTAGGGCAAGCAAAGACCCGCAGCTTTCTCCGGATCCTTCTTGCGGGAGCCACGGAAACAGAATTGGATGCGCTTGGTAGAATTCTCATTCCTGATTATTTGAAAGCATACGCGCATTTGGATAAGAAGGCGATCATTGTCGGGATGTATAACCGCTTGGAGATTTGGGATGAAGAACATTGGCAGGCCTATAAAGAATCAGCAGAAAAAAATACCGGAGAAATAGCTGAACAGTTGGGAGAGTTAGGCGTGTATTGATGAGATCCTGAAATCACCGCCATAGCGGGACAAGTAAATTCAGGATGACATAAAAATTGAGCGCAGGCGCTTCGGCGCAGGCGATTAGCGTTAAGCGTATGAGTCATGTCCCGGTCCTTTTACATAGTGTGATGGGATTTCTGAATCCCCAACCCAACCAAAATTTTGTTGATGCCACCCTTGGCGGCGGTGGACACGCAAAAGAAATTTTGGTCCATACTAGCCCCCGCGGTATGGTTCTGGGTGTTGACTGGGACGCGGATGCTCTGGAGCGGTTACGCTCTCAGAGCATCCCTCGACTCATAATGCAAAAAGGAAATTTTGCGCATATTGAAAACATTGTTGCGGAAAACGAATTCGGGCCAATCAGCGGCATATTGTTTGATCTAGGGTTTTCCTCTCTAACACTGGAAGAAAGTGGCAGAGGATTTTCATTTCAGAAAGATGAGCCGCTTGATATGCGGTATGACCAGGACAATCCGCGTACTGCCGCGCATATCGTGAATCGCTATGCAGAAGAGGAGATCGCCAATATCTTGTGGCAGTATGGCGAGGAACGGTACAACCGGCGGATTGCGGCAGCCATTCGTGCCACGCGCAAACAGCACTCAATCCAGACAACTACGCAATTACTGGACGTGATCGCGAGAGCAGTACCCACGGGATACCGCCATAGCAGAATGCACTATGCGACGAAAACGTTCCAAGCGCTGCGGATCGCAACAAACGATGAATTAGAGAACATCAGGCAAGGGCTTACAGGAGCTCTGAAGATATTACCTCCCAAATCACGCTTGGTGGTACTATCGTTCCACTCATTAGAAGATCGGATAGTAAAAAATTTTTTGCGGGACAACAAGGATACGCTCACGATCCTTACCAAAAAACCCATTGTCCCTGACCGCGCGGAAGTAGATGCAAATCCTCGCGCGCGCTCTGCAAAACTCCGTGCAGCGGAGGTCATTGACTAATAACGCATGCATGACCAAGAAGGAATACGCACAGCATACAATCTATAAGAGAAACATCCTGTTAGGGCTCGCGGTATTCGGGTTGTTGTTAGCGTATGTAGGGTTGGTCAATGGCGAGGTGGGAATGAATTATGCGCTTGCGCAGAAACAGCAAAACCTTCAGAATATCCACAATGACATCACCACACTTTCTTTGAATATCCAATATTACACGTCTCCTTCTTATGTATATCAGCAGAGTTCCAAACTGGATCTGGTGTCTATTCAAAATCCTCAATATCTAGGGTCAGAGCAGTCGCTGAGTTTTCTTTCTCAATAGCGTATGAAAAGCATTGATGCGCGCATCAGATGGACAGCCGGATTCTTTATTTTTTTGTTTCTGGTTGTCGCGGCGCGCCTTTTTGAATTTGGCGTCGTTGACCATCAGTTTTATCAGGCGCTTGCTGACAATCAGCAACAGATCATTCAACAGATAACGCCGCAGCGCGGCGCTATTTATGCACAAGACAAAAATGGCAAGTTAGTGCCGTTGGCGATCAATAAAGAAACGTATACCGTATATGCGAATAATAAGCTGATCGCGCCGGCGAATCGGCAAAGCTATGCCAATGCATTAAGCGCAGCATTGCAAATCAGTGCGGTAACAGTGGCCACTGATCTCAGCGTGCCGACTACTTATGAACCGCTTGCGCGGAAGTTGGATGCAGCCACCGCCCAGCAAGTGCAGAATTTAAATCTCTCTGGCGTGTACACAGAAAAAGAAAGCACGCGGTTTTATCCGGAGGGAATGCTTGCAGCAAACATCATTGGGTTTCTCGGTTATGGACCGGACGGCATTACGCGTACCGGCCAATATGGCGTTGAGCAGTACTATAATAATGCCTTAAGCGGCACACCCGGAAAGATTGTGAACACTCATGATTCTGCTGGCACGCCCATTGACAACGTGTATCTCACCAAGCCTAAAGATGGCGCAAATCTGGTGTTGACCATAGATCCCAATGTAGAATTCTATGCGCAGCAGGTTCTCCAGGAAGCGGCTGCTTCTTCAAAAGCAGCGGGCGGCACGGTTATTGTTATGAATCCTCAGGACGGCTCTATTATTGCAATGGTAGATACGCCTACCTTCAATCCGAATGACTATGGCAATGTACCCAATGCTGTGGTGTATAGCAATGAAGCAGTCTCGGGAGAATATGAGCCGGGGTCCATTTTCAAGCCGATCACTATTTCGTCTGTAATGAATGTGGGCAAGATCACGCCGTCCACTACCTATCAGGATAACGGGGTTGACCACATAGATGGCTACAACATCTATGACTGGAACAACAAGGCGTGGGGACTGCGCACCATGACCGACGTGCTCGCGTGGTCATTGAACCTTGGCGCTATTGATGCTGAGGAGCAAGTGCCGCACAGTGATTTTCTGCAGTACATCAAAAAGTTTATGTTCGGCAAGGATACGGGCATAGACCTGCCGGGTGAAACGCCGGGTAATTTGAACAACCTCAATGATACGCAGAGCAATATTAATTATGCAACGGCATCTTTCGGCCAAGGCATTTTGGTAACGCCTATTCAGATCTTGCGCGCTATTGCTGCTATCGCAAATGGAGGAAAGCTGGTGGTGCCGCATATTGCAAAAGAAATACAATATGTAAACGGCACCACAAAAACCATTGCCCCCGCACCTCTCCCTGAACGAGCTATTTCTCCAGAGACCTCGCAGACGGTAACAAAGATGTTAATCGCTGGCGCGGAAAAAGGATTTGCAAACGTGATCAACGTTCCCGGTTATTTCTTTGCGGGAAAGACCGGTACTGCTCAAGTTGCAGAAACTCAGAAAGCAGGATATTCAAATTCTACAGATCAGTCCATTGTGAGTTATTTTCCCGCCTATAATCCGCAGTTTGTTATGATTATGCGGTTGGACAAGCCGAATCTTCCTTATGCAGAGGATTCTGTCGGACCGTTTATGAAGCAAATAGAACAGTATATACTCAATTATTACGCCATAACGCCGGATTATAATCCGCAAAACCCGCCTGCGCCACCCTATCCAGTCGGTGCGCCATCATACTGAAACTATGAAAAAAGATTTTTTGCAAAAGATCCTGCGCATGCTGACCGTAAAAACGCTGCGCAAATATCATCCCACGGTTATTGCAATCACCGGCAGTGTGGGGAAAAGCTCCGCAAAGGAAGCGATCGCAACATTGCTCGCGTATAAATTTCCTGGCTCTGTGCGAAAGACGGAGAAGAATTATAATAATGAGATTGGTGTGCCGTGTGCGGTCCTTGGGATCACTCCGCAAGGCAACTCGCTGATCGGTTGGATCAGCGCGATCATTGGCATATATATACATCTCTTAGTGAGCAAGAAATTTCCCCGATACTTGGTGTTGGAAATGGGCGCTGATCGGCCAGGAGACATTGCATATCTTACTGGCTTTATTCCGCCGGATGTGGCGGTGATCACAGCGATCGGCGAAATGCCGGTACACCTGGAGTTTTTTCCTGAACGTGACGCGCTAGTCAATGAAAAAGCATTCGTATTGAAGCGGTTGAAAAAAAAGGGCACGGCAGTGCTCAATTATGACGACCTCACCGTGCGCGATCTTCGTGACCGCGTACCGAGCGGCCGCGAGACTATAAGCTTTGGTTGGGAAAGTGGCGCGCACATTCACGCATTTGGCGAAGAGACCGTTTTGCCGGCGCATAGCCAGGAATCTTCTCACACTACGCCAGCGATACCAGGGATCGCATTCAAAGTAGAAGATGGCGGCAATGTCGTGCCGTTTAATGTGCAGCACGTGCTCGGCAGGCAAGTGACCTATGCGTTGCTTGCCGCGATCGCGGTGGGGAAAGCGCTCAACATTAACTTAGTTGATGCGTCACAATCACTTGCGCGTTTTATCAATTTGCCTGGGCGGATGAATGTGCTGGCAGGAATAAAAAATTCTTTATTGATTGATGACACGTATAATGCCTCACCTCTTGCAGTGCTTGCCGCACTGGAAGTGGCTGCACAATTTACGAATCGTACGATCGCCGTGCTCGGCGATATGCTGGAATTGGGTGATAATGAGCAGGCCTCCCATGAAAAGATCGGCGAGGCGGTGGCTGCATTGCCTATTGGATTGTTTATGGGCGTGGGAGAGCGTATGCGTTTTGCGGCGGATGCAGCACAGCGCGCCGGCTATCCTGCTGAGCGCATAATATCCTGTCATAATGCAACGGAAGCCATAGAACGGCTGAGAGAGATCATTACTGATGGCGATGTATTGTTGATCAAAGGTTCGCAGTCCATGCGGATGGAAAAGATCACGCGCGCTTTTCTTGCTGACCCCACTGCTGCCGCGCACGCACTGGTGCGGCAGGAAAAACGCTGGCAATGAATAATGGTCATCCGGTAAATCTTTTGATTTCTGCGCACTTTTGTGTTATACAGGGTTACGAGATGAGTGGATAGTTGCCGCGTTCGTCTAGTGGTCAGGACGCCAGGTTCTCATCCTGGCAACACGGGTTCGATTCCCGTACGCGGTGCTGAATGGTATTAGTAAATCACGCCTATGCCAAAAATTCTCGTCTTTGAAGATGATCCCAACATCTCCGATATGTATAAGCTCAAGCTCCAACATAACGGATTTGATGTGCGCGTGATCAACGCACCCGGCGACGTCGTGCAGCAGGTCAAAGACTTTGCGCCGGATTTGCTCATTTTGGACATCTTATTGCCGGGTATGAGCGGTTTATCGGTGTTGGAAGAAGTGCGGAAGGATGAAGCATTGACCACACTGCCGGTAGTTATGCTCACCAATCTTTCTGAGAATGCTATGGTCAAGCGCGCAAAAGAATTGGGCGCTTTAGGTTTTTATATCAAAGCAAATTTTACTCCCGGAGAGATCGTGGATATCATTAAAAAGATTATAGCAGGTGAAAGTACGGAAGGAACAGAAAGAATGGAATAATGTCTGGGGCGATGAGTGAGATGTATGTATCAATTCAAACTGCAAAAATTTGAAGGTCCGCTGGAGTTGCTGCTCAGCTTGATAGAAGAGCGCAAACTCTCCGTGACAGAAGTATCGCTCGGCGAGGTGACTGACCAATACCTTGCCTATATCAGTGATTTGCCGGCATTGCCAAAAGACGAACTGGCTGATTTTCTGGTCGTTGCGGCAAAGCTGATTTTTTTGAAATCAAAATTGCTTGTGCCCTTGCTTTCCGGCGAAGAGGAATCCGAAGAGCGCGGCGAAGAATTTGCCGGCTATGCAAAGCTTCAAGAAAGCATCCGTGCATTAGTTGCGATATTGCAAGGATTGGGCGGACCGCGATCATTTGTGCGGGGAGAGGCGGCGTATGAGATCGGCACATTTGCGCCGCCTGATGGTACTTTGGATAATCTCGCCGATCAGTTTGCCGCAATTATTGAGGAACGAGCTCGTGAACGGAATGTCCGAACCGCGATCATTGAACGGCGGTTGGAGCGGCGAATAACCGTGGCGGAAAAGATCCAAGAATTGCAGCAATTGCTCAATGCGCGCTCTTCGTTTTCATTTTCCCGCATTGCGTCGGCACGCAAACGGGAAGAAGTGATTGTGTTATTCTTGGCGCTATTAGAGATTATTACGCGATCATTTGCGGAATTTGCGCAAGCGGAAAATTTTGGTGAGATAACCGTGCGGGCGAAGGCGGTATAATAACGCAAAAATAATGGATCCTATCCAATCAAAAATAGAAAGCATACTATTGGTGTCGGGCGAAGCGATCGCGGTAAAAAAACTCGCTGATCTCTTAGCGATCACGCCAAAGGAAGCGGAGCAGAAACTTACTAGTTTGCGTGAGCGTTATCAAGAACAGGCGAGCGGCTTGGATGTTGTCGTGCACGACGGCAAGGCACAGATGCGTACGGCGGCGGCGAATCAAGAAATCGTTGCATCATTTAAGACTGACGAGGTGCGGGAGATCACGCCTGCTGCACTCCAAACGCTTGCAGTCATCGCATACCTCGGCCCGATCACCAAGCTTGAATTGGACGATATCCGCGGGATAAATTCCGTGTACAGTTTGCGCAATCTTTTGGTGCGCGGCGTGCTTGAAAAAATAAAGGACGGTGCTGCGGTAAAATATCGCGTAAGTATGGATTTTATGCACCACTTTGGACTGAATGATCTGGCGGAGTTGCCGCGCTATCACGAATTGCGCACGAGTATTTTGGAAGAATTATTGCAGGGTCAGGGTAGTCATACATAATTTACTGGATGGTTATGTCAAAAAAATGGTGGCTCATTTCCGCAGGAGCATTGTGGATGGTTGGACTTATTGTGAGTACTTCGCCAGTGCTTCATTTCATAAGCTCTAGTGGGTTGTTTGGCCATGCCGATTCTCCTGCCACACCAGCTTCTGCTTTTGCGGAAATCAGCCAAAACCAAATTGCACGCCCTGCGGGTGCACATACTGCATCCGCATTTGTA
>JAJYZQ010000066.1 GCA_021799835.1 bacterium
AGAGATGCTGCAGAATATCCTTGCATTTCGTTTTGCAAATAATCTTTTTGAAGCAAATTGGGATAATCGGCTCATTGAGCGGATCGCGATTCGCCTCTATGAATCCATTGGCGTGGAAGAGCGGGGAAGTTTTTATGATGGCGTGGGGGCGCTCCGTGATGTGGGGCAGAACCATCTGCTGCAGATGTTAGCGCTCGTTACTATGGATCCTCCCGCATCATTTGCTGCCAAAGATATTCGTGCGCGGCGCGCAGAGATCTTGCAAACTCTGCACATTCCTTCTGCTGAAGAAGTGCGCCGCGAAACATTCCGCGCGCAATATGAAGGGTATCGCAGTATTACCGGTGTTACCGCGGACTCTATGGCGGAAACCTATTTTCGCGTGAATGCGTCTTTGACCGCGCCGCAATGGCAGGATGTAGCGATCACTATGGAATCAGGAAAGCGGATGGGTAAGGCGCTTAAAGAAATAGAGATCCTGTTTCGCCATCCCGAGCATTGTCTTTGTCCGCCGGAAAGCGGCATACATTACCGCGATTCCGTGATCATTCGGCTGGAACCGGTGGAAAGCATTGTGATCAATTTCTGGTCAAAAAAGCCGGGAAATAAAATGGATTTGGAGCAGCGAACGCTTGCGTTCAATCTGCGCAACGGCAAGTTCCACACACAGTATACCGAGGAATATAAAAAACTTTTGTGGGACTGCATTATGGATGACCAAACGTTATTCGTGTCCAGTGATGAGATACGGGCGATGTGGCGATTTGTAGATCCGATCATTGCTGGCTGGCAGAACGGTGCAGTACCGTTGGAGCGGTATGCGCCTGATGCTAAGCGTGTCGCGCGCATTGCAGCCGCGGTGATGGAACATGCTCAAGCTGATGCGCATAAAACAGGACGAACTATCGGCATCGTTGGCGCGGGGAAGATGGGTGCGAATATTGCCCGCCGCCTCACGGAAAAAGGATGGGCAGTGCAGGTCTTTGATCGCGATGCGCAAACCATAGATGCTCTCCGGCGCGAAGGAATCGCAGGATTTTCTACAGTAAGCGATCTGATCGCTGCTCTTCCCCAACCGCGGATCGTATGGCTGATGGTCCCCGCAGGAAAACCGGTAGATGATGCACTTTTTGGCGCAGAGGGTGTTAGTCGATACATTGCCAAAGGCGATAGAGTGATTGATGGAGGAAACTCATTTTTTGAAGATACGCAGAAACGTGCCAAGAAACTGGAAAAACTGGGCATTCGCTTTATGGATGTCGGCGTATCCGGTGGCCCGGGTGGCGCACGCAACGGCGCATCACTTATGATTGGCGGCAGCGAACAGGATTTTAAGCAGTTGGAGCCGCTCTTTCGCGATCTTGCAATGGAGAACGGGTATGGCTATATGGGAAAAGCGGGTGCGGGGCACTTCATTAAAATGGTACATAACGGCATTGAGTACGGTATGATGCAGGCAATAGCGGAAGGATTTGCCGTCATTAAAAAATCAAAACTCGCACCGAATCTGAGCGCAGTGGCGGAAGTGTATAGCCACGGCAGTGTCATCACCTCGCGCCTCGTGGACTGGCTGAAAGACGGTTTTGTGCACTATGGTGATGAGTTAAAGGGCGTATCCGGATCGGTAGCGCACACCGGTGAAGGGGAGTGGACCATTAAAACCGCTAAAAAGCTTGGCGTGCCGGTAAAGGTGATCGCCGACTCATTCAAATTTCGTGTAGATTCGCATAAGCATCCCAGTTATATGGGAAAGATCCTCTCTATGCTCCGCAATCAATTCGGCGGTCATGCAATAAAATGAATTGTTCGCGAGTGACCTTATGTGCTATACTATTACGTATAAAATGTAACAGTTTTTACTGATAGAGCAGTATGCCATCTTCTCGTTCGTTCACCCTTATTGAATTGCTTATTGTTGTAGCGATCATTGGCATTCTTGCAGCACTGATTATCGTGTCGCTCAATTTGGTTTTGCCAAAGGCCCGTGATGCACAACGGGTGGCGGCGATGAATGAGCTTGCTAAAGCATTGGATACGTACTTCATTAATACGGGCAGCTATCCTAATTCCAGTGGCTGGTGCAACTCTGCCGGAGGACAAACCAATGGCTGCTTTCAGCAAAAACTTCAGCCGCTGATTACCGCAAATCTGATGTCCGCCATTCCCGTGGAGCCGTATGCGGCTGCAGCACAGTGCGCAGGATGCGGAGACCAAGGGGGAGAGTATGATTATCAAGCGCCATTGACGGGAACGTTTTGTGGCACTACTATTACCAACGGGTATCTCTTGGCGTGGACTGCGGAAAATGTGCAGAAATTTCCTGCCTATGATCCCAGCGGCTCCCCCAACCAATGTGGCAATGGGTCCGGCAATACGGATAACCGCTGCTGCATTGCGCGAGATTAACGAGTAATTACCTCCTATCTATGATGCTCACACATTCTATAACTACCTGGTCGGGATTCGTGTGTGGTGCTTGCTAAATAACGGCAAGGCGTTTTCGGGATCTTTCTCTATCACTCTCTAGAATTTAAACCGCCTTGCCGGCGGTTTTTCCTTTTTGCCGATAACATACCAGCAAAAAGGATCCCGCCAACTATAAAAAATATCTCTATAGCTTGGCGGGGTGTATATATTTCTTAACCTCTCATCCTATGATTATTACAACCATTAAAACGCGGACATTCGTGCCGCCTCAGGACGACATACTGAAAGAAATAAAACGCGCTCTCCCGCGTGTGCAAGAGCGGAGCATATTGGTTATTACGTCAAAGGTCGTCAGCATCTGGCAAGGAAAATGCGCGCCGACTACTGCGTATCGCGATAAAGATGATGTCATAATGCAAGAAGCAGACAGGTATTTACCGCGTTCCTATACGCCCGGTGCTTGGTGTATGCATACGATAAAAAATAACATCTTCATCCCTTCGGCAGGCGTTGATGAAAGTAATGCGGGTGGTTATTACATTCTTTGGCCGGACGATCCGCAAAAAGCTGCTCGCACACTCTGGCAATGGGCACGGCAGACATATCAAGTGAAAGATATTGGTATCGTCATTTCTGATTCTCATACCAATCCCTTGCGGCGCGGGGTGGTAGGCATTGCGCTTGCCTATTATGGATTTCGTCCGCTGAATGATTATCGCGGCACAGCGGACTTGTTCGGTCGCAAACTCAAAATGACGCAGACCAATGTTGCTGATGGCATTGCTGCGGCAGCAGTGTTGGTAATGGGCGAGGGCGGCGAGTCCACGCCTGTAGCAGTCGCGCACGATGTGCCGTTTGTGCATTTTCTCGCGCGACCATTCTCACCGCACAAACCGTTCTCATCGTTCGTTATTGAAACTAAAGAGGATATGTACTACCCTTTGCTTTCTGCGGTGCCCTGGCGCAAAGGAAAAAAACGCACACCTAAAAACCGCCCTGCTTAAGCGGGGTGGTTTTTAGAGGAAGAAGCTATGCGGGTTATGCCACATCCTTGACCTTTTCGGTCATAGTTTCATCAATTTGCTGAATGCTCATAGTTTCCTGCATCTCGTCCATTTTGTTCTTATGGGCAGTTGTCGCATGCTCTTTCATTTTGC
>JAJYZQ010000067.1 GCA_021799835.1 bacterium
ATTCAAGAAGTCCTGGTATTGGTAGATGATGGCGTTCTGCTCTTCTTCGGATTTCAGATCAAAATTAAGCGACGAGCAGGCAAGCACTGCGCGCAAACCGCTAGTTTTTAGCACCACCACGCCATCACGAATGTCTTGGAGAGGTAAAAAATATTGTGTGGAATTCTTTTGTGGCATAGCAAAACGTTGCGCTAGTTATTCATACGTATATCGCCTTTCATTATACACTACTTCATCAGGAGGCGACACCATCATCACTATCTGCTTGCGAAATGCCAAGGTCAAGCCGCCAGGCGAGCTCTTGGATCTTGCTTTTGCTCAACTCCTTTGGTGAGTTGGTGGTTTTTTTCGTGATGTCTTGCTTCTTGACCAGCGTGAAATCATAGGGCTTATCAGTTACCGGTGATTGCCATTCGTATATTTGTGGCTTGAGAGAAAAACTCAGAAGATTGCTGACGTAATAGAGGAACGGCTTATTTTCTATCTTCACGAATGCAAACGCTGCCGCAATTCCCATGATCAAGAGCGCCGCCAAAAAAAAGAACAGCGGCGAAAGGATAAAGTAGAGAACGATGCACACCGCTCCCCCACCCGCAAACCAGAGGAACTGGTAAATGGTTAGCGGTCCAATGATGGGATTCTCTACTTCAATAAATTGAGGCACTTGGTATTGGGGCATAATTAAGATTTTTTTATTGCATCATCAAACCGATCCCGTACCTTAAGCAGGCGGTCAGCTTCTGCAATCGTTTGAGACGTTGCTCCGGGTAATGCGGCAGCAGTTTGTGCTGCAGTAAGTTTGGCATTAATAGCGCTCCCAAATTCTCCTCGTTGGTTGTTGTTTAGTTGGGGAACCATGGTATTAATTTGTCCAACTTGTACGTGTTGAGCAATATGACCCCAATCCGCAGTAGATGTGGCGTCTATTTTCTTAAAGTCTTCTGCCTTCATACGCTGGACAAATCTATCTACTGCAGTATCCACCATATTAGCGCCGAGATGATTAAAGGCGTCAGTTATTCTTCCTGTAGCGTTGGCAAACAAATGAAGGACGGGATCATTCGGATCCTGGTGGGTTGGTTGTGCAGCTATAGTGCCGAATGATGTGTTAAGCACTGACTGCATAGGCGGAATTGGTAGATGTGAGGGGTTTACTTTTCCTAATGCGTCATAAAACTTCTTAAATTCCTCAGCACTTGAGCGGCGCATTAATTGCTCTACAAACTCTGAATTATTAAGTGGTGTGGTAGCAGGATTCCTGCCCCATACTTGTGCGATCTTATCAGAGTTATTATTTATTGCTTGCATAAGATTCTTCAAATCGTCGGGATGCATATTGCTATATGTACCGCCATGTTGACTTGCCCACAATTGAGGATTAACTGCTAAAATAGTGTTTGCTGTTCCCGTATCTTTCAGTGCGAGAGATGTTGTGCGAAGGCGCTCTAATTGTTGGGAGGTTAGTCCAGCGAACGCATCAATCATATTCCGCTTGCTTGCCTGCTGCGCAGCTAACTGCTGGCGTTGTAGATTGCTCTGATGTCGTAATTCGTCCTGAACAAAATCATTGCTTGCCATGCCAAGCATTTCTGCATATTCTTTGTCACGTTGCTGGAGAAATTTTGGTTTGAATGCTTGGGCGCGTTCTGCGCGTAGTTGAGATTCTTTTAAGCCGGCATATTGAGCACGTTCCTGTTGTTGGCGAATGCGCGGCTCATATTTCGCTTTCGCAATTGCTTCATTAGGAGTACCTGCTGCTGCGTTGATGCGATTTTGGGCACGTTGGGCACGCCATCCAGCAACCCTTTGAGTAGTAGCTTGCTTTGCGCGGGAATATCCTTGCTGGCCATAATGCTTTCCTGCTTTTTGTGCATAGTTAGTTGTTGCTTTTTGTGCGCGGTCTATCTGGCCGGAGATAAACGATGCTCCTGCAGCGCTCCAACTTTTTGACGTCTTGTAGCCAAAGTATAGAACAAGCAATGCAAATAACGCAGGAAATATTTTATAAAGCTCTAAACTATTCATGGTTTGTTGGGTGCCGGAAAGATCTTGATTTGAGCTTGCATTCTGAATTGCATATACAGAAGAATTTTGTGAAACGATATTTTGCAAGCCGGTGCCATTGCTTGCTTTGAGAAAATATGCGGCAAAAAACAATGTCGCGGCCATAAGCGGCCCGATAAGAAGCCAGTTAATCAGTTCGGTTTTCCACTTATTGAAAAATTGTTGAGTGCTCGGGATCACATTCATCGCGAATGCAAGCGGTGAGACCATAGCAAGAAGCCAGAGCGCCACAACTCGTGCGAGCAAATAGAGGAAAAAGAGGAGATAAAAGAATATGCTTACACCGGAAAAAATGAGATAAGCAATAATAGTCATCGTATTACCGAGAGCGCTGGTAACTTGAGGAAATCCATGAGTCAAATTGCCCCAACTTAATGTGTTAGTAAGGTTTTGAAATATTGTGCCGCTGATCGCATCTACAGCAGTTTGTTTGCTCGCGTTTACTAAAAACGCATTCATCACCACCTGCGCAATGTCAATGCCGAACCCAACTATCGCTAAGCTGAAGTTGATCAGGATCGCCGCAATGACTACTTTAGGCAATAACGCTTTCCAGTTATAACTGGGGAGATCAAGCATAGTGCCGATACCCATAAAAAGAACTGCAAATATAATAACGATGTTTGCAAGGCCGTCCAAAAGATTCCATGCTCCTGCTACCGGCCCATTAGGATCCATTATATGTAATGCGTTTTGGCTGAATGCGGGGTCTATGACTTGATTGAGTAGTCCTCCGGCAAGATAGGAAAAAAGCAGAACGATATAAGCGAGGAGAAGGAGGAGGATATTGATAATGGTAACAATGATCCACCCCAAAAAATTAAAGATCGGCCCGAGAACACTATTGAGGATAAAACTCCCAAAATCTGCATTTGCAAAATGCATCGGCACAGCAATGCCGATGATAATGATGAGTATAGCGAGCGGCGCAAACTTTTTAAACTGAGGAGAGGCAAGGATAGCCGCAATGCGTCGCAACGTGCGCGCAAAAAACCGGCGCAATGCAGATAGGAATGTTTTGGAGCGGCTTAGTATGGTGTTCATAACGTTGCACACTATGAAGTGCTCGGGTGAATGTGTCGGTAGAGGCGGATCCAGTCGTCTAACGCTAGATCTGCCGGCCGACAGTCAACAGCAAGGTGAAGAGCGGTCAGATGCGCAGCAATATCTGGCGCAAGGGATCGGATATTATTTTTCAATTTTTTCCTGCGGTGGCTAAAACCGGCTTTGATGAAAGAAAAAAACTTGCGCTGTTCATCGGGAGAAAAGACGCGCTCAGCAGGTGTTGTGGGTATGAATTCAACCACGGCGGAATCCACTTCCGGCTCTGGATTAAAATTTTCTTTGCCGACGGCAAAAATTTGCCGGGTGTGTGCAAGATATGCGGTAAAAATAGTCAGCGCGGAGCGGTATTTACGATCACCAATAAGGCGCAGCGCTACTTCTTTCTGTATC
>JAJYZQ010000068.1 GCA_021799835.1 bacterium
TTTTACATTCGCTCTGCGGAATTTCTGATATGTCGCCGATGTAGCTCAGTTGGTAGAGCACCTCCATGGTAAGGAGTAGGTCGTCGGTTCAAATCCGACCATCGGCTCTAGTGAGCCGCGGATAATACAATATGAAAGCAAAAAAGGAATTGTTGGTGGCGGTGGTCATTTTGGGAGCATTGGTTATTATGCTTGTCTTATGGCATTCTTGGCAGCAGCATATACACTATATGCCAACCACCTCACCCACGGCATTACGCTAATGACCTGAAAGTTTGGTCTTGCGCGCACGCTATCTTTTATGGTATATACGTACAAAAGCAATAATCAGTTGAACACACACTTATGAGCATATTTCAAAAAAATCTCGTAAAGCTTCAGTGCTCCACCTGCAAAAACGTCAATTACTGGACGCGGCGGAATAAAAAGACCGTAACGGAAAAGCTGGAGATGTCAAAGTATTGCAAACACTGCAAACAGCACACCATCCATAAAGAAGTACGCAAGTAACTGTACGCGGTTTGGGGGTATAGTTTAGTGGTAAAACCGCGGTCTCCAAAACCGCTGTCGGAGGTCCGATTCCTTCTACCCCCGCCTTCTCCCGCCAAACTGTAAAGACATTTTTGGTTGGCGGGATACGGTGGGCAAGCCCGCCACGACAAAGAACACCACGAGCAGGATTACCACACAGAATACTGCGGCAAGCTCGCTGTATCCTCACTTTTTACCATCGGGTAACTATCTTAACGCTATGAATGCAAACGCGCTGCGCTCATCGTATCTCCATTTTTTTCAGCGGCACGGACACGCAATCATTCCGTCGGCATCATTGGTGCCGGAAAATGATCCCACGACGCTTTTTACTGGCAGTGGTATGCAGCCGCTGATCCCGTATCTCTTAGGGGCTGAACATTCACAGGGCAGGCGCATTGCTGATGCCCAGAAAAGTTTTCGCGCGGAAGATATTGAGGAGGTTGGCGACAACCGCCATACGACATTTTTTGAAATGTTGGGTAACTGGTCACTGGGCGATTATTTTAAGCAAGAGCAACTCTCTTGGCTTTTTTCATTTCTTACGGATACAGAGAACGGCGCAGGATTGGATCCGGAGCGGCTGTATGTAACCGTGTTTGCGGGTGATGCAGAAAACAATGTCCCGCGTGACACGGAATCGGTGTCTATTTGGAAAAAACTTTTTGCTGAAAAAGGCGTTGACGCGAAAGATGTTGAGTTGCTCACCGAGTCTCGCGGCGGGGAACGCGGTATGCAGGGCGGCAGAATATTTTATTACGACGCAAAGAAAAACTGGTGGAGCCGGTCGGGGACTCCCGATCAAATGCCTGCGGGAGAACCAGGTGGGCCGGACTCGGAGATCTTTTATGAATTTTCGCAGGTCAAGCACGACCCAAAGTTCGGAAACTATTGCCACCCGAATTGTGACTGCGGGCGATTTATGGAGATCGGCAATTCCGTGTTTATGGAATACCGCAAGAATGCCGATGGATCGTTTGATAAGCTTGCGCAGCGCAATGTGGATTTTGGCGGGGGATTGGAGCGGATCGCTGCAGCTATGAGGGATGATCCTGATATTTTTCACGTGGATGTCTTTGATACTGCGCGTGAAGACCTTACTGCATTAACGGGAAAACCGTATGCTGGAAATGAGCAAGCATTCCGCGTAGTTTTGGACCACATTCGCGCCGCAGTGTTTCTCATTGCTGATGGCGTGCTGCCGTCAAACGTGGGGCGCGGGTATTTGGTACGGCGGCTGATCCGGCGAGCAGTACGGTTTTCGGATAGCCTTAGTGCTCCGTCAGAAAAGACAAGTAGTCGTGATATGCTTGGTTCTGTAGCTCAAAAATTTATTGATCAATATGCTGTCGCATATCCGCAAGGATATGGATTAGAAGGAGATGTTCATCATATTGTTGCGGTCATTCAGCAGGAAGAGAAAAAATTCCGCGCAACACTGCGCAAAGGATTGGAAGAACTGGAAAAAATGATCGGCAGTTTTTCTCCGCATATTGATGCACATAATAGCAGCTCTGATTTGCGTGAAGTAGATCCCGTACAAGCATTTCTTATTTACCAAAGCTACGGATTTCCTCTGGAGATGATTCAGGAAGAGCTCGGCAGGCAGAATCTTTTTGTTGATGAAAAAAAATTCCAAACGGAAATGCGGAAGCATCAAGAGCTTTCCCGCACGGCTTCAGTTGGTGCGTTCAAAGGCGGCCTTGCCGATCACTCGGTGAATACGACACGCTTGCACACAGCGCATCATTTATTGCTGCATGCGTTGCAGGTGGTGCTGGGTCCGGACGTGAAGCAACGGGGAAGCAACATCACGGGAGAGCGTTTGCGTTTGGATTTTTCCTATGGCACAAAAATGACCGATGAGCAAAAAGCAGCCGTTGAGCGGCTGGTCAACGAGCAGATCGCCGAAGATCTGCCCGTTATCCGCAGTGAAATGCCGCGGGAAGAAGCAGAACAGCTTAATGCCGAGCATGAATTCGGCCAGAAATACCCGGATCGCGTTTCTGTATATTCTATAGGGCCAAAAGGTGCAATTCCCGAGCATCCCGACTTTGCCCATGCGTTTTCTTTGGAGTTCTGTGCGGGGCCGCATGTCCAGCATACCGGTGAGCTGGGGCATTTTTCCATCAGTAAAGAAGAAGCGGTATCTGCAGGAATTCGGCGGATAAAAGCAGTGTTGTCTTGATGAATGTGATGCACAATATAGACATAATTTCTGCTTTTATGTACAATATAAGTGTCTTTTGTCTTGAATAATTTTTATATGTCGGAAAAAACGATCTACGTTAATTATAATGACTCTGTGGAAGATATTATCCGAGAGCTTGAGGCGGTATCTTCTAAATATATCTTTTTGGTTATCCCTAAGGGGGCGACGATTTTTAGCGATCCGTATCGTTTGCGCATTATCAAGCGTGAAGGAGATCTCTTGGGGAAGATTGTCAGTGTTATTACTATGGATCCGGACGGGAAAAATGTGGCGCAGCGTGCAGGATTTTCTGTTATTGATGATATTGAGGGCATAGAATATTTCAATCGCTATACCCCCACACCCGTACAATCATCTGTACCACAAAATAATGCAGCGCCCTTGGCTTCGCCACTTTCTCCACAAAAACCAACGATGGCGGATATCAAGCCTATGTCTGAAGTGCGGGAAGAAGAGGAGGAGGGAAAATTGCGAAAAGCGGAAGCTGCTGACGAGCAGCCTCTGGATACGGACGAAGAGCGGGAACAGGCGGAAGTTTTGGAGGTGCACCAGAATAGTAAGGAGATCGATAAGCGCTTGACCATACGGCATCGTGGGACGCATATGTATCGTACAGCCGCAGTGCCCGCAGAGGATTCTGTTGCAAAAGAGCCACCACAAGAGCGGGATCAAGTGCCAACCTCGGGAGATATCGGCGAACAACAGCTTAAGATCAATTACCACGACCTCTTTTATGCGCCGGAAGATGGTATC
>JAJYZQ010000069.1 GCA_021799835.1 bacterium
TGTTAACGGCATTACTTGTATGAACATTATAGAAGAGTTGCGCGAGCAGCATATAGAAGGAGAGATTGTTGGCGACGCCACAGCCATTGCGCCGTTCAGCCAGGATTATTCACTGTTTCGTGTTGAACCGCAGGCAGTAGTAGAGCCAAAGAGCGTAGAGGATATCAAAAAGTTGGTACGGTTCGCCACAGCAAAAAAACAGAGCGGTGAACACGTGTCGCTGACTGGCCGTTCTGCGGGAACAGATATGGGTGGCGGACCGCTCAATGAATCAATTATTGTGTCATTTACGCAGCACTTTAACCATATTCAAGAAATGACTGAAGGGTATGTGGTTGTTGAGCCCGGCGTATATTTTCGCGATCTGGAAAAGGAACTAGCTGCGAAAGGATTGCTGTATCCTGCATATCCTGCATCCAAAGACCTTTGTGCATTGGGCGGTATGGTGAACAATAATTCCGGCGGAGAATTGACGCTGAAGTACGGCAAGACAGAAAACTATGTTGAAGAGATACAGCTGGTTATGGCTGACGGTGAATTGCACACGCTGAAAGCACTGGATAAATCGCAACTGGATGCAAAAATGAATGAGCAAACATTTGAAGGAGAACTCTATCGCAAGCTATTCAAACTTTTGGAGGACAATAAAGAAATTATTGCTCAAGCAAGGCCGAAGGTTACCAAAAATTCCGCCGGCTATTATTTGTGGAATGTGTGGAACGGTGCAGTATTTGATATCAATAAATTGATCGTGGGCGCGCAAGGAACGCTGGGATTGCTTGCTGCGGCAAAGCTGAAAGTACTGAAAAAGAAAAAATATTCGCGGCTGATCGTGATATTTTCAAAATCTCTGGATCCTATCCCAGATCTGGTAAAAGCACTTTTGCCGCTCCATCCCGACAGCATAGAATCATACGATGATAAGACATTGGCGCTCGCAATGAAATTCTTTCCTGCTATGGTAAAGTTGATGAAGGGCAATCTCTTAAAAATGGCGGTTAACCTCTTGCCGGAATTTTGGATGATTGCAACTGGTGGCGTGCCGAAGATGATTTTGTTGGTTTCGGTTTCCGCCGACGACCCCAAAGAACGGGATGCATTATCTGAGGAAATAGCGCGCGCTGCGCAAAAGTTCCCTGATCATGTGCGCATTGTTAAAAAAGAAGACGAGGCAAATGAATACTGGACAGTGCGCCGCCAAAGCTTTAATCTGCTCCACAGCCATGTGAAAGGGCTTTATGCCGCGCCATTTATTGATGATATCATCGTCAATCCTGACGTGATGCCGGAACTTCTCCCGCAAGTTAATGCCATTCTTGATCAGCATAAGAAAGAACTAATCTATACGATCGCTGGCCATCCTGGCAATGGAAATTTTCATATTATCCCGCTGGTCAATCTCAAAGATGAAACCACGCGCCGCATTATCCCGGAAGTTACTGAACAAGTATACCAGCTCGTGATCAAATACGGCGGCTCCATTACTGCCGAGCATAATGATGGCATTATGCGCACGCCCTATTTGCGCGAGATGTACGGCGACAAAATCATTGACCTCTTTGCAGAAGTAAAAAAGATCTTTGATCCTCTGAACATTTTCAATCCCGGAAAGAAAGTTGGCGGCACCAAAGAATTTGCCGCCACGCATATGCGGCAAGCGTGATGCCCTTCTTGTTTTTGTTTTGCGGTTATTGTACTATAGCTCAGTATCAACACTAGTGTAAATGATATGGAAAACATACTAGACAAAACAAAAACCGCACTGGTGGTCATTGATCTCCAGAAAGGCATTACCGGTATGCCAACAGAACCTCATACAGCCGATGTAGTGGTTGCAAACGCCGCACAGCTCGCTGATGCATTTCGCACAAACAAAATGCCGGTATTTTTGGTGCGCGTTGCGCTTTCTGACGATGGCAAAGACGCGCTGAAACCGATAACAGATGAACAAACGCCTATGAATTTTCCGCACACGCCCGATTGGGCGGATATTGTCCCGGCGATGGGGCCGAAAGAAGGAGATGTGATCATTACCAAGCGCCAGTGGGGAGCATTCTATGGAACTGATCTTGATATGCAGCTTCGTCGGCGAGGGGTCACTACTATTATTTTATGCGGCATCGCCACCAATATCGGCGTGGAAAGCACTGCGCGGTTTGCCTATGAATATGGTTATCAGCAGATCTTTGCCGAAGATGCGACCGCTGCCCGATCTGCAGCGGAGCACAGACATACTATGAGCACCGTCTTTCTCCGTATCGGCCGCGTACGCAATACCGCGGATATCATAGCGGCGCTGCAGTGAACCGTCCGGCGCAAGCAGCAATTGCAGTGACAAACAGAATGGTACGTAGTATACTATGCAGTATACTACTCTGTCGATAAACGATATGAAATGGTATGGAACAAACAAACAGAACGGATACGTTCACGCTGATTGAACTCTTGATCGTCGTGGCGATCATCGGCATTCTTGCGGCGTTGATCATCGTTTCCGTAACTACCGCCGCAGCAAAAGCCAGGGATGCCAGACGCCAGCAAGACCTGCGCAATATGCAGGAGGCATTGGCGATGTATTACACGGCAAATGGCAGTTATCCATCTACGAACGGCAATTGGGAAGGCAACTGCAGCGGATTCGGTTCATATCCCACGTCCGGCGCAGGTGGCTACATTCCCGGCCTTGCTCCTACCTATATTCCCAATCTCCCGCTTGATCCACGACAGGGAACGCCCGGCTGCTTGCAACCGAATGGTTCTTCTCATCCTGGCAATGCATCGGCATGTTACCTCTACAAATCGGACGGTACGGATTATAAACTGATAGATTATTACGGCGTAGAAGTGGATGATGCAACCGCAACAAACCAATATTCGCAGTTTTATGACCCGACGTGGCCAAATTGTTGTACGTATTCGCTATTCACGCCAGGATCGAACACTTCGTGGGGGAGCTGCTGATCAAATATGGACAAGAAAATATCGGATAAAGTAAAAAGCGCCGCCCGATAATCCGAGCGGCGTTATGGTCAGCGGAGCGAACCAGCGGCGATGTTGCGGTTGTAGTACCGTTGGTCGTCGGTGACGTTCCGTATGACAGAAAGGAACGGCGGAAGGGGAACGTTCCGCGTCTTGTCCGGTTTTTCCGCTTCCATGAGTACAACCGGATAATCGCGGAAGAAGTCCACTTCAAAGAACTGTCCGCCAAAGAAAAACGTGACTCGATCTTTCTCAATCGGTTGCAACGCGGGATCGTGCAGAGAAAGCAGTGCGGCGTATTCGCGATGGGTGAGCATCCGCTCGGTCTCTATGCGCTCACCATCGGCGGCATGCCGCTTGATGGTGTAGTAATACGAGCATCCGCCCGCATCTTCCCGTCGGCGTACGCGATGTTCTTCGGCGGGATGGGGAGAAACCAGGTAATGCTGAGTGATGTGA